>JAJYHI010000118.1 GCA_021784835.1 bacterium | reverse complement strand
AAATAGACGAAATACAGTCCGACGTTACAAGAGGGGAGTCTATTGCAAACAGTTTCAAGAATTCTAGAATTTTTTCGGGCATTATTATCCAGATGGTCAGCGTAGGCGAGGAAACCGGACATATAGACGAAATGCTCGGCAAGGTCGCGGATTATTTCGACGAAGATTTGGACCACCAGCTGGGCATGCTTCAGGCAAGCATAGAACCGGTGCTTTTAACTATAATTTTCGGCATGGTCCTCTTTCTTGCGCTGGCAATATATCTTCCTATTATTGACGTAATAAATTTTGCAAAAAAAGGCTGATAAAAAAATTTGACTTAAAACATATGAAAATGATAATATTGTTATATATGGATAGTTATATATATAAAATAACCCTCCGTAAAAAACAGCGGAAAATAATAAGTATTTAAGCTATTTCAGATATATAAAGGGAGCAGGAGATGAAAAAAATCAACGGTAGATTTTACGCCGTTTTAGCGGTATTCTTTACAGTATTATCATTATCGTTAAGCGGATGCGCAAAAAAGCAGGGCGTTACGGGAGAAACTAAATCAAAGCTGAGCGTCGGCGCATTTAAAACTCAATACAGCATTATTCCGGATTATCTTAAATCCCCGGGAAATACGGATTCATTAAATAATACAGCTATATCCGCCCATATTATGGGATACGTAGTTTCGGAAAACGCCCATCAGGGTCAGGCAGTTTACAGAGGGCAGCTTTTATTAAAATTAAGCGCCCCCGAAATAGGCTCAAAATATTATGCCGCGAAAGCCGGATTTATTAACGCAAAAAAAACATACGACAGGATTAAGAGATTATATAAAGAAAATTCTGTGTCGAGACAGATGTACGACAATACCTTAATGCAGTATAAAGTGGCTAAAGCCGACTTGAACGAAGCCGGGAACTATTTGGATTACAAAAATATTTATTCTCCTATCGACGGGGTCATAACTAAAAAAAACGTTTCCATGGGCGACCTTGTCGCGCCCGGACAGATGCTGTTAATAATTCAAAGCCTTAAGAAATTGGAATTTAAGACATCCGTAAACGTCAAATATTTTAGCAAAATAAAAAACGCCGAAGCCGTTAAATTGAATTTTTCGTCTATAAATAAATCTGTCGAAGGAAAAGTAATATCCGTAGTAAGGTCTGCCAATCCTTATTCCCATTCCGTCTTAGTTAGAATTGCCATAAAAGGCGCCGAAAAATCCGGGCTGATGCCGGGAATGTACGGAACGGCAAGATTTAAAATAGGAAAAAGGAAAGCTATAACCGTTCCGAAATCCGCCGTCGTAAGGAGACTCGGCATTACCGGAGTTTATACCGTTAACGGCGCCGGCGAAGTCGTGTTTCAGCCGGTAAAAAGGGGCAGGACGTATAAAAATAATTTTATCGTAATCATAAACGGATTAAATCCCGGAATGATTATAGTAACAACCGATTTAGACAAAATAAGCGCAGGAAGCTATGTGAACCCGAAGTTATAATACAAGATAAGGAGTTTTTTAGATAAATGAATAAAAATTTCAGCGCTAAAATTACCGAATATTTTATAGAAAACAAGATAACGCTTTTATTAATCCTTTTTAGCATAGGTTTCGGAATAATAGCGGTTCTTCTTACCCCTAGGCAGTATAATCCGCAGATTATAGTTCCGGCGGCAAACGTAATAGTCAGATTTCCCGGAGCGAGCGGCGAGCAGGTTAAAAACTTAGTAACAAAGCCGTTAGAAAGAAAAATGTGGCAGATTCCGGGAGTTAAGCACGTTTACTCGATATCGATGAACTCAGAATCCATAGTTACCGTAGAGTTTCATGTCAACGCAAGCCGCGATAAAAGCTTAGTAGATATATATAATAAAGTATTTTCAAACCTCGACGAAATTCCTAAGGGCGCAATGAGGCCGCTCATTAAGCCCATAGACGTAAACCACGTGCCTATTTTAAATATCACGCTATGGAGCAAAAAATATAACGCGGGTTATCTTACGACTATTGCAGGCAGGATATTAGACAGGCTCGATTCCGTTAAGGGAACCGGGGTAACTTTTTTAAACGGCGCAAGATACAAACAACTCAACGTTTATCTGAATCCCTTGAAAATGGCTGGTTATAACGTTTCTCCGTTAATGATAGCGCAGGAGCTTAAAGGAACCAATATAAACATTCCGGCAGGTTTTCTTCAGAAAAACAATAAAAAAATGTTTCTGACGGCAGGCGGATATTTTCACCATGTAAGTTCGGTCGAGAACTTTATAATATCCGTTTATAACGGAAAACCCGTTTATCTTAAGGATGTAGCAAAGATTAAATATTCGTATAAGCCGTTAAATTTTTTATCGGAAATAGGATTCGGAAATAACTACAGAAAAATTAATGCAAACGACAGGGTTATTAAAGATTCCAAGGGTATTTACCCTGCCGTAACCATAGCCGTCGCAAAAAGAAGAGGGAAGAACGCGGTTGAGGTTGTGAACAGCGTTCTCGCGAAATTTCATAAAATTGCCGAAACAAGCCTTCCCGCCGGCGTTCACTATACAATAACCAGAAATGACGGAAAAAAAGCAAACAATGCCGTAAATAAATTGCTGTTTCATCTTATAATAAGCATAGTTATAGTAATAGTACTTCTTTTAATAATATTAGGCTGGAGGGAAGCTTTCATAGTTGCTTTTACAATTCCGCTGATGCTGTTTCTCACCCTCGGGATAGCTTATATTTTCCATCAAACTTTAAACAGGATTACCCTGTTCGCATTAATTCTTTCCCTTGGGCTTTTAGTCGATAACGCCATAGTAGTCATCG
>JAJYHI010000025.1 GCA_021784835.1 bacterium | reverse complement strand
CAAACAGATAAATTATTCCGTTATTAAAAATAATAAGACTTATCTAAATTCCGCCTTAGGCATAAAAAATTCTGCCGGCGGATACGCATTAAGAAACGAAAAAATAAAAATGAATATCGGGAAAAGCACATATTCTTTATTTTCTAAAAATACCCAAAAGGAGCTTATTTTTGTAGTCGAAGGAATGTTCGACGGTTTAACCGTTGCAGAAAAGATGAATGGTAGATTGTACGACTTAATAATTTTAAATTCCGTAAAAAATCTTAACGGATTTGTTTTAAAAATCTTATCAAATTACAAAAATATAATCCTCGCACTTGATAACGACGAAGGCGGCAAAGAAGCGCAAAATAGAATTATCCGGCATATTAAAAGCTTTCCTATAAATAAACTAACCTTTAAAGCTAAAGACTTAAACGAAGCTTTAATTTTAAAAGAAAAAATAGGAGTTGCCCTATGCCAGTTATAGCGCCCATAAATTTTAAACCTGAAGAAACAAGAAAGGTTTTCTGTCCTGTTCTTATGAAAGAATCGGATTGCGAACTGTTTTTTGGAAAATACTGCGGTAAAAATCTACCTGGAAGAATGGAATGCGCAAGGCTTCTTGATACTCCAAGTATATACGGCTTGATTCCGCACGGTTCATTTTTATATCATTTCATTGAATACTGCAATAAAATAACGGACGCTCCCGATATTTTTGCGTTCGCTGCAGGATTAACCGCAATTTCTGCTATTTTGCAAAAAAATGTTTTTATGAAATGGACTGGGGGCAAACTCTACGCTAATATGTATATCCTGATAATTATGAAATCCGGCGGAAGGAAAAGCACTGTCTTAAGGGTATTAAAACAAATATTTGAAAATTTCGATACGGAAGACGGCTCTTTGATTTATCCTTCCGACGTAACGCCCGAAGCGTTTTACATGGTTGCTCAGGGTAGGCCTTACGGAACATTCTTTCACGGAGAGTTCGGCGGATGGCTTAAATCGCTTGAGAGAAGCTACAACAAGGGATTTAAAGAATTTTTGACTGACGTTTACGACGGATTTTCGCAAAAGAAATTAATTAAAGGTCCAAACGGAACGGGACAGCTTTATAGGATAGACGAACCGGCTATTAATATCTTGAGCGCTTCGACTATAGCATGGATTTCTGAAAACATAAAAGAAGCAGACCGCCAGAGCGGGTTTATGCAGAGGTTTACGATATTTTATGCCCAGCAGGATAAAAAAGAAATCGCTCTTCCTATAAGTAATAATCCGCCTAATAGTTTAGTCGAGGAGCTAAAAGAACTTTTGAGCATTAAAGGAGAAATAAAATTATCGGAAGAAGCGAAGCAAATTTACGAAGAGTTTTATTATAGCGAAAACGAATCTAAAAAAAGGCAGTCCGAAATATACGGCAGTTTCCATACGAGGCTTTTTACGCTTATAATAAAAATTGCAATGATTTACTGCGTTATGCGAAAAGATAATGTTATCGGAAAAGAAGATATGGAATACGCTATACAATTAAAATTAATTCTTGAAAAATATCTTTATTCAGTTTACGACAAATTAATAAAAGACAAAAACCAGGAGACCTTGAATAAAATATTAAACATTATCGCAGACAACGGCGGAACTATCGAAAGAAGCAAGCTCCTTCGTTATACGCATATGCTTAAAAAAGACTTCAACAATTTTATAGAAACATTAATTGAAAGAAGATCCGTCGCTGTGAGAGTAGAAAAAACGAAAACAAAGTCCGCCGTTTATTATAAAATCATAGGCGATTAACGGGCGTAATAATGCAGTAGTGAATTTGTGAATTATTTAATTATATATTATTATAATATAATAAATACCTATATTTAAAGACTATTGGATAATTCGCAGACAGTCGTGAAATATTGCTAATTATTGTTAATTATTTAAATAAGGCAGCCAAAAAGAAAAAGGTCTTTTTTCTTGGCTGCCTAAATATTTTTAACTTTTAATTATTCAATCTTAATTTTTCGCAAAGATATATATTAAAAAGCCTTATAATGGTGGCATTGCGAGATAAATAAATAAGATATTCACAAATATTTCACGAAGGGTTTTTACAATTGGATTTAATGTTTATATTGGGTTGCGGTGAATATTTCACAAATTCGCAATATTATGCAATAGCATCGAAAGCAGAAAAGAAAAAATAACGCATAATAAAGTATTTAATTTTAGAATGAAAATTAAATACTTTCGGCCTATTTTTTACAGATATTTATTTGTCATTTTGATAATGTCAAAATGACAAATTTTATAATAGATATTATAAACATATCGCCGTATTATTATATATAAGCCTTTCAAATGCGCAGAATCAAATAAACCGCATCCCCGAAGAACTAAAAAACAAGTTCCGTAAATTCCGGCATATTTATTGCATCTTAATTAAAAAAGGAGAAATAAAATGAATATCGACAATATTATGATTGGGTTAAAGAAAAGGATAAAAAGTTACATTTTATCGTTTAAGCCTAAAATTATCGACGGCAAAACATTCAAATGCCATATTTATTATATAGCATTTTATGGTAAAATTCAAAAAGTTAAACAAAGATACGGCATTTCAAAAACAAAGATGATAGAAGCCGTATCGCGTGCCGTTCAATTAGCTATGGCGGAACTTATGGATAAAAACATTTATATCCGTACGAAAAGCTGCCATGATATGCTTTTTTTAAATACCGCTTGCAAGTAAATTATATTTTTACCATAATTTTTTTGCATTAGCAAAATAAGCAAACTTAACCAACAAAAACCTAAATGGAGGCAATTTATGAAAAACCAGATGTTATTATCTTTAATGCATTTAT
>JAJYHI010000091.1 GCA_021784835.1 bacterium | reverse complement strand
CGTGCAGTAAATACGACGCATACTTTATGGTAGTGGTATTGAGATTTACCGTAGCCGATTTTATTCCGCGCGAAGGATTTTTTATTCCCGTTCCCGCCGCATTAGGCGCGGCTTGGTTAAAAAATTTACCCATAGGAAAAAGATTGCTCAGTCTTCGCCTGCGCCTGGGACGCGAAGACGTATTGTTCGATACTATATGGGAATTGCTTATAACCCTGCGGTATCTCGGAGCTGGCCTTCTGCGCCTGTAGTTATTCGCGAAATTCCTCTGGAAAGGAGCGGGCGGCGTGTATGGAACGGGGGCAGACGACGGATTGCTGAAAGAAGACGGGGCGTTCAGCCTTGTGTTTTTCTTGGCGTAGTGAGGCTTAATGCTTGCATATTTAGGGTTTTTTATTTTATACTTCTCAAGATTTTTAATAAATTTATAAGGCTCTACGAGAATAGGTTTGGTATATTTATGAACCTTTTTGTGCTTTTTATGCTGGTTGCCGTATTTAAGCAAAAACAAAATCAGCGCCGAGTGGATTACGACGGAAACTATAAGGGCATATATAAGTACTTTATTGCTTTTCATATTATAAATAAAAGTTAATTTAATTTAATTATTTTACATTATTTTAAATTGATTTAAAATCATTTTAGTTTTAAAATTATATACATTTAATTATTTTATTTTATAAATTTATAAACATAGGAGGTGTTTATGAATACTTCGGAAGAAAAAGGATTTAAAAAAATTTACGAAGGCAAGGCAAAAATCCTTTACCTGTACGAAAACGACGACAGCAGGCTGGTGACGTATTTTAAAGACGATGCTACCGCTTTCAACGGACAGAAAAAGGGAACTATTATGAAGAAAGGGGAATTTAACAACGCTATATCCTCTTCTTTGTTTAAATTATTAAAAAGCAAAGGAATCGAAAGCCATTTCATCGAAAAATTATCGGAAAGAGAGATGCTTGTTCATCATTTAAAAATGTTTCCGGTAGAATTTGTAGTGAGAAACTATACTGCCGGAAGCCTCGCGAAAAAGATGGGCGTCGAGGAAGGCGTTAAACTGCTTTCCCCCGTCGTAGAGCTTTATTTTAAAAGCGACGAACTCGGCGACCCTATGATTAACGAAACCTACGTAAAAGCATTCGACCTCGGAGAAACAAAAGACGTTGAAGAGGCTAAAAAAATCGCATTAAATATAAACGAAATTTTGAAGGATTTTTTCGACAAAAACGGCCTTTTGCTTGTAGATTATAAACTGGAATTCGGAATCCTGAACGGAAAAGTACTTTTGGCGGATGAAATCACTCCCGATACAATGAGGCTTTGGGATAAGATAACGCTTGAAAAAGTCGATAAAGACAGGTTCAGGCGCGACCTCGGCGGCGTGGAAGAAGCCTATAAACGCGTTTACGATATTACGTCTAATATATAACAAAATAAACCACCCCGTCAGGCTGACGCCTGCCACCCCTCCTTAAAAAGGAGGGGAGTTGGAAGCCCGTCAGCTATGCAGGAAACGTAATAAAAACTCCCCTCCTTAAAAAGGAGGGGAAGCCCGTAGGGCGGGGTGGTTAAATATTTTTATTTCAACGCTTCGTAAACTTTGCCGACGACGCTCGGTCCGGGTTTAATCGTTTTTCCGCCCTTATGCCATTTTGCGGGGCAGACTTCGTCCGGATGGGCAGATACATATATATTGGCCTCCATCTTCCTGACGAGCTCGTCCGCGTTCCTGCCGACGTTATAAAAATTTACCTCCGAGGCTGCAAGAACGCCTTCGGGGTTTATAATAAAAGTGCCTCTTAACGCAAGCCCGCTTTCTTCGTCGTAAACGTCGAAAAGCCTCGAAACCTTTCCGGTCGGGTCTGCTCCCATAATAAATTTTACTTTTTCCAAAAGTTTCTCGTCTCTCTGCCAAGCCATATGAACGAAATGAGTATCGGTGCTTATAGAAACCAACTGTGCGCCCATCTTTTCGAGTTCATCCTGTTTTTCTGCATAATCGGCAAGCTCCGTCGGACATACAAACGTGTAATCTGCCGGGTAAAATACGAGAATAGTCCATTTTTTATTTTTTTTAGCTTCTTCTAAGCTAAATTTACCGAACCCGTGTGTCTTAGGGTCGTAAGTGTTAATCTCGCCGAAAGAGGGAACCGGTTTCCCGACAGCCGCAATTTCAAATTCTTCATAACTTTCTTCGCACATAAAATACCTCCTTTTTACGGGGCGGATTTCAAAATCCGACATCCCCTTTTAAATAGTAATTATTATTGTTAAATATACATTATTTTTATTATCATGTCAAGATAATTAGTTTAATTATATCGCATAACGAGCATTTTTCTTATGCGGAAATATTTTTTAATGAATGGTGCCGGATATGGTATTGTGCGGCATGGAGAACTGTACGGACAGATAAAAAGGGGCGTTTTCGGGAGGCTTTTACGGGAAAACTTAATCGACTTTGATTATATAAGGCTTTACTTTAAATTTATTCGATATGGTATTTTCAACAGATTTAGCGCCGGCAATGTTAGAAAATTTTCCTACTCTGACCTGCTGATAAACCGCTTTTCCCGTCTTGCCGGCTACCGATATGGGGACGATATAAGCAAAAAATCCCATAGAATTAAGCTTATCCGCCAGAGTTTTAGCCTGCGCATAATTTTTAAGAGCAGCAACTTGAATGGTATAATAAATTTTAGAATTAAAAGGCGAAGCAGGACTTTTTTTCGTTATATATTTATATACGTACACCGGCTTTTTTACGTAAACTATTTTAGTTTTTGCCGCCGGTTTCGCCGCGGCCGCATTTGCGGGTTTTTGGACTTTTTCAGTTTTTTTTGTTTCGG
>JAJYHI010000121.1 GCA_021784835.1 bacterium | reverse complement strand
AAGAAAAATTCAAAGAAATAAACGAGGCATACAGCGTTTTGTGCGACGAAGAAAAAAGAGCCGCTTACGACAGGTTCGGGCACGAAGGCATGGGCGCTTTTGCTTCCGGCGGCGGAGGCGGATTCGGTTTCAGCGATATATTCAGCGACTTTTTCGGAGATATATTCTCCCAGCCGAACAAAAAGACCAGACGTAGAAAAGGAGAAGACCTCCGTTACGGCGTCAGGATTAAGTTTGAAGAATCTTTATTCGGAATATCCAAACAGATAAAATACAACAGATACGAAACATGTTCTTCATGCGAAGGAACGGGCGCAAAAAAAGGCACAAAAAGAACAGCCTGTCCGGTTTGCAAAGGAACGGGGGAAATAAGGCAGCAGCAGGGATTTTTTTCTATATCCAGAACGTGCTATAAATGCAACGGGGAAGGCGAGATTATCGAAAATCCGTGTCCGGTTTGCAAAGGCGAAGGCAGGGTAATAAAAGAGCGCAAATTAGATATTAAAATACCGGCGGGCATAGACGACGGCAACAGGCTTAAAGTTTCGGGAGAAGGTTCGTCCGGACTTTTCGGCGGGCCTAACGGCGACCTGTACGTCGATATTACCGTCGAACCCCACAGCGTATTTAAAAGGCAGGGGAACGATATATACGTCTCGATGCCGGTCAGCTTCTCGCAGGCCGCCTTGGGATGCGAAATAGAAGTGCCTACGGTGGACGGAAAATCTACTTTAAAAATATTACCCGGAACTCAGAGCGGAACGCAGTTCACGCTTAGAGGTAAGGGGGCGCCGAGGCTTAACGGAGGCGCAAGGGGAAACGAATATATAAACGTCGTCGTGGAAACCCCGACGAACCTTACTTCGAAACAAAAAAGACTTTTCGAGGAGCTTGCCGACGAAAACAAAGAAGAAACGCATCCGTTAAAAAAATCTTTTATGGATAAGATTAAATCTTTTATATAGCTCTTTAAATATATTATAAATTCTGGATTCCCGCTTTCGCGGGAATCCAGGGTCGCTTAATGTTTGCAATATATAAAATTTCATTTGTTTATAAAGCGTATATCTTTTACGGTTATGCTTTTATCTAAGCCTAAGCCGGTTGTTTTATCCCCGGAAGAAAAAAAATCGTTTATCTTTTTTATAAATTCTTCTTTGATAAATCCAAGCTCAAATATTAAAACCGGATTTTCGACGCTGACCGTTAAAACGTTTTTATATAATGTTTTCGGCTTAGTTTTTTTGCTTATTTCTTTTCCGCAGATAGATTCCCAGTGTTCGTATAATATTAAAGCGCAATAGTCCGATGCGCTTAGTTTATTCTTTAACGCGGACAAAAGAACGTCTTTTAAATTTAGTTGTTGATTTAATTTCATTATTATAATATTATTGTTTATAATACAAAAATTTTCAATAAATTAAATTAAGCTTAATTTAATAACCTATGGATATTAATTGTCCGTATTGCGGGGCGCATTACGAATTAGACGATTCATTGCTTCCCGAAGGCGATATTAAAGTAAAATGCAGGGCATGCTCCAATGTTTTTATGCTTAATAAAAACTCAGGAGTTTTTAAAGATGAGCCTCAAGTATCCGCAGAGGCGCAAACGCCTGCAACGCAAACGGCGGCTGAAACTCTCCATTCTTCTCCTCAGGCGTCTCCCGATTCTTCGAAACATCCCGTTTCCGACGATTTTATGCAGTCTATTATGTCCGAAATCAACAGCGCGATTGCCGAAGAAGCAAGCGGGAAACATAAAAAAGATTCCGGTTCGGGCTCTGTTTCCGCGCCATCCTCTCCATCTTCCTCTTCATCCGGCGGAAATGGTAAGGAAAGCAAGGGAAGGATTTCTCCGTTTCAAATTATTATGCTTATAATCTTGGCCGTTGTGTTTTTAATCGCCGCCGCATCCGCCCTCGTTCATTATAATATAATAAATATTCCTTTTCTTCCTTCCGGCGGAGCGGACTTTTTATCGTCATTCTAAACGACTTCATGAAGACGGCGAAGCAATCCCGCCAGGCAGGATAGCCGTCATTGAACTGTTTAAGCCGGCGTTTTAAATTTTTCTATCGGAATATAAACAGAAACCGTCGTGCCGCGGTTTTTTACCGACGATATATCGATAAAGCCTCCGTGTTCGTGCATTATTTTCTGGCTTACCGCAAGGCCCAGCCCGCTTCCCTTTTCTTTTGTAGTGAAAAACGGAACGAATATATTATTCATATCGTTTTTGCTTATTCCGCAGCCGTTGTCGATAAATTCTATTTTTATAAATTTTGGATTATTTCTGGTATAGTCTAATTTAGTGGTAATTTTTATTATTCCGCCCGCCTGTTTTACCGCCGCATTTACCGCGTAAACCGAATTTTTGAGGAGATTTAAGAATACCTGAATAAGCGCATTCTCGGAGGCGTATATTTTAGGAAGGCTCGGGTCGAATTCCTTTATAACCTCGATTTTTTTTGCCGAAAATCCGGCCTGCTCCATAATTATTATTTCGTTGATTATTTTATTGATATTTACGGCGGAAGTTTTTATTTTGTGCTTTTTAGACAATGCCAGAAGTTCTTCTATGAGGTTGTTGATTCTTGCCGATTCTTTTATTATGATTTCAAGAAAATTATTCAGGTCGGGTTCGTTGAATTTTCTTTTTAAATAAGCCGCGGAAGCTTTGATTCCGCCGAGAGGATTTCTTATTTCATGGGACATTTCGGCGATGAACCGCGACAGGTCTTCTATCCTTTCTTCGCTTTTGATATTATGGTCCATTTCTTTGAATCTCGTAATATCTTTTAACGAAATTAACAGATGCGGCTTATCCCCGTCGGTAATTTTAGATATTTCCA
>JAJYHI010000064.1 GCA_021784835.1 bacterium | reverse complement strand
TGAATGCTTCGCAGAAAGAAATTATCGTAGATTTTATATTAAAGCATTTCAAGGGAGATATAGCAGGCAGGACTTTCGCCCTCTGGGGACTGTCTTTTAAGCCTAAAACCGACGATATAAGGGAAGCTCCGTCTTTAGTCATAATATCTAAACTTCTTTCCTACGGCGCTAAAATTAAAGCTTACGACCCTATAGCCATGGACAATACCAGAAAAATTTTCTCGGAAATAGAATATGCGGAAGATATGTACGGCGCGCTCAAAGGTTCCGACGGACTAATAATCGCCACGGAATGGAACGATTTCAGGGTGCCGGATTTCGATAAAATTAAAGCCGCGCTGAAAACCGCCGCGGTATTCGACGGAAGAAATATTTACGACAAAAAAAGAATGCTCGAAAGCGGTTTCGATTATTATTCGATAGGGAGGTAAACTTATTTTGACGAACGTTATCTTATGCGGAGGAAGTGGAACGAGGCTGTGGCCTATTTCGAGGACTTATTTCCCCAAGCAGTTTTATAAACTTATAGGCGATATGTCTTTGTTTCAGCTGACCGTATTAAGAAACAAAGATTTATGCGGCGATTTCATAGTCGTAACCAATAAAGACCAGTATTTTATCGCGCTCGACCAGCTCGATGAAATCGGCGTTAAGAACCGGAGGTTTATTTTAGAGCCTGTTCCCAGAAATACCGCGGCGGCCGTCGCCCTGTCATGCTTAGACGCCGCCGAAAACGGTTCGGATTTGGTTTTCGTTACCCCCTCCGACCATCTCATAAAAAACGAAGACGCTTATAAAAGCATTATAGATACCGGGCGGTACGAAGCCAAGAAAGGCGGCATCGTTATGTTCGGCATCAAGCCGTCGTACCCCGAAACCGGTTACGGCTACATAGAAGCAGGACTGCCCTTAAAAACCCGAAATGCTGCAATATCGCCTGTTTTGTCTTTCAAAGAAAAACCGGATAAAGAAACCGCCGCTAAATATATTTCGGAAAAGAATTTTTACTGGAACACCGGAATGCTGATGTGCAGACCCGAAATACTGCTTGAGGAGCTTAAGTTCCTGTGTCCCGCAATTTACGAAAATTCAAGGGAGGCTTATAAAAACGCGCCTAAGAGCGGCGGCATGATAAGGGTCAAAGAAGCGGATATGCTTAAGATAGAGGAAAACTCTATCGATTTTGCCCTTCTGGAAAAGATTAAATCGGTTAAAGTCGTAGAATCCGATATAGACTGGTCAGACCTTGGAAATTTCGATTCGATTTATAAAGAGCTGGAAAAAGACGAAAATAATAACGCCGTAAGTTCGAAAGAAGATATCGTAGGCATTAACTCCAAAAACAATCTTATAATGTCCGGCGGGAAAATGATTGCCGCTATAGATATAGAAGATTTAATAGTTATCAATACAGACGATGCTATTTTAATTTCTAAAAAAGGTTCTTCGCAGAACGTTAAAAAAGTCGTAGATGAATTAAAAAATAGAAATTCCGAACTTCACACCCGTCATCTTACCGTACATAGGCCTTGGGGCTCATATACCGTTTTGCTCGAATCCGCCCTTTATAAACTTAAAAAGATTTCGGTAAAACCCGGCGCTAAGCTTTCGCTTCAAAAGCACTTTCACAGGTCGGAGCACTGGATAGTAACGAGCGGAACCGCTCTTGTTACCGTCGGCGATAAAGAAACGCTTTTAAGAGCCAACGAATCTACCTATATACCTGTGGGTTTCGTCCACAGGCTCGAAAATCCGGGTTTGATACCGCTGGTTATAATAGAAGCGCAGGTTGGGGAATATCTTAAAGAAGACGACATAGTCAGGTTTGAAGACGACTACGACAGGCTGTAAGCCGTGGCGGAGCTATAAATTAAATTCCGATTCGTAAATTTCCAAAGTATCCTTCACGCCGTTCAATTTATCGTCCAATTTATACGTTTCGTTGTTATATTCGCAGTATCCTTGAATCAGTAAAGATTCCGCAATTTTTTTATTTTTAGTTAAAAATATGTGGACGGACAGCGGGTCGCCGATATTGTCGAGAGATATAACCGACGTGTTGCCTTTTTTTACGTTTTTACAAAAAAATTGGCGCAGTAATTCCCCGGTTTGTTTATTTCTAATGCCGTAATAAGTCATGAATAGATTGTTATTTGTTTTTTTTCATAATTTCATCGATAAATTATAGCATATTTTAAAACTGATATATTGTCATAAAATGCCTGTCATTTTGTCATATTTTTAAAATTAATTTTTTATTTAAAAATATGACAGTCTTCAAATAAATCCTATATTGATTGCGGTATATAATAAAATTTTATCTAATGGCACATATTTTGCTCAATCAAATCATAACATAAAAATACCTGATAATTTAAATTATAAATAAGTTATTAGGGTAATTAGATAAAATATGGAGATGTAGATTTTTTGCCGCCCATTTTTTTAGTTGACCTTGATTTATATTAATGATATCATTAATATAAATCAAGGTCATATTAGTCCCAATTAAATGGATGCGAAGAATTACGTAATCTGCTTGAAAAATTTACAAGCAATAAGAATGGACGTAAATTTTCGGCGGAAGGGGACTCTATGCAGAATCTAAAAAGAATTTTATTTATTTTTGCGATTTTTTTGTGCATTTTTACGATAATTTTATCGGATAATGCGGATGCGGCAGGTTCTTTTAAAAGCACGAGTTCTGCCCGCGCAATAAAAAACCAAAGCCGACCCCCTAAAACGAACAGGGTTGCGCTTACCCCCCCCTCAAAAAGAACTTATAAAAAAAATGCGCCGGCTGCCGGAAAAGCGATAAAAAGCGATAATGTTGTCGGCAACGAGTCGCTTCTTCCGACGCTGAATATCCATGCGGACGATATGCCTCTGTGGCAGTGCCTCGAAAAATTAAGCCGCCTTACCCGTTATTATATTCGTACAAGAAATGTCCGGCTCGCTAAAAAAGTCTCGATTAATGAAACCGGCAATTTAGCCGCGATACTAGATGCGCTTTTTCCCGATTATAAAGTTTACGTATATCCTGAAAAAAAAGAAATAAAGGTTGTCAACAATGAATATAATAAATAAGAAAGGCTTTACGCTTTTTGAAATAATTATAGCTTTAGCGCTGACCGCGGTCATAACTGCCGGAGGAATTTATCTTTTAAATTATTACATACAGATTGCAAAGGCGCGGAAAACGGTTGATGAGCTTGTTTATCTTGGCAAAGCGGAAAATTTATATTATCAGAAAAATACCTGTATTATACAGGAAACCGTGTATAATCCGGTAACCGAAGAAAACGGCGTAAATTGTTATAACAATATTTATCATATATATGCGGACAATTTTTATAGCCTTCAGAGCGACGGCGATTTAACGGAAATAAATTCAAACAATAATCCGTTCGGCAACCCCTTTACATTTACTCCGAGTTACGGACAGGTTGCGATGAATAATAACCAGTACTGCGTGAGGTCCGTCGGCGTTTTAATAACGACTGAGGTGCCGGAGGCTTATAAAGGCGCGGCGAGTCTTGTTCCCGGAGCATCGGTTGTAAACGTTTCCGGCGGCTGGGCGACCGTAGGATTTTTTCAGACGCAGAAAACAGGTAACGTCGAAATGAAATATACTTTAAAGTATAACTGGTAACTGGTGAAGCTATGATTCTTTTAAAAAATAATAATGGGTTTTCCGGGCTTTTCGGCATAATAATCATGCTGATAGTCGCCGGCATATTGTCTGCCGCCATAATTCCCACGTTTACCGCAAGGATTCAATACAAACAGGCAAAATACGCGGCAGGGGTAATTCAAACCATAGAAAACGCCGAGAACGCATATATGGCTAAAAACGGGTCTAACTTTGCAAGTCTTAAAACTTTGTCTCAGGACAACTATATATCAAGCGCTTTTCTTAGCTCAGTAAATTGGGACTATGCTAACGATGTATCGGTAAATATCGCAAATCAAAAGGTTTCTATATGTATCGGCAGCGATACCGACTGTCCGAATAGCCCGGACGTCGGCAATAACGGTTATTTCATAGGTGTATATAATATTCCGCATAATTATCAGACGTATATCGAGCATGAACTCCCCGGCAGCGGTTTAATCGGCGCCGACGGCGTAAGTTTTATAGCTCCTGCGCCGACTGCCCCGCCCGTTCCTATAAATTTAACTCCTTCCGGCCAGCCCGTAATTTACGGTCCGGGCAACCAAACATATACCGTGCCTCCGGGAGTAACGGAAATAGAGTGGACGCTGGCAGGCGGCGGCGGCGGCGGAGGCGCTCCCGCATTGCTGACTCTGTTAGGTCTGCCGATTGCCGGAGGCAACGGCGGCGGCGGCGGCGGTTCTTCAGCCGTATTTTTAAGCGGTAATATTGCCCCGCTGGCTATCGCTGCAGGCGGCGGCGGCGGAGGAGGCGCAAGCACCTCAGGATTAGTGGGCGGACCTGGCAGTGCAGGCGGAGGAGGCGCTATTCAGGTTGGCTACATGCCGGTTTCACCGGGAGA
The DNA here is from genome assembly GCA_021784835.1 of bacterium. The sequence goes on along the minus strand of JAJYHI010000064.1, from coordinate 9,359 downwards.
AACGCTAACCGCAGACATAGGATATGCGGGGAATGAAAACGGTACGGGCGGCGGCGGTTATTATTCCGGAAGCGTAGGCAGTACCGGGGAATTGCTTTCGGGCGGGAACGGAGGCAACGGCGGCGGGTGGAACGCCGCATATTTGTACGGCGGAGCTGGCGGCACAAGCGGCAGCAACGGGGGCAACGCCGTTTCCGAGTACGGGTATAACGACGGCAACGGATATCTTATAATTCAGCCGATACAATAAAAATATAATAATTAAAATTAAATTAATTTTTTCTTTTTATGAATATGCAATTTTTCGACGGATACGCTAATAAATTTTACGAACTTTCGGGAGAAACTCTTAAGGAGGCAGAAGCCCCTGTTCGGGGCGAGCCGCTTGCCGTACTCCTCGAAACGACAAAAATCAAGACTTTCCGCTTTGCTAAAAAATCGGTTTTTCAAAAATTTATCAAACAGTATGCAAAAACCAGAGCCGTCTCGGTGTTCGAGAGCGGCGAATACTATGTTGTATTTTCCGAAGGGTTTAAGGTAATTCAAGCAATCTACGAGCAATTTTCCGTTAATCCCTTCCCTTATCAGGTTTTCTTTTTGAATTACCTGCAGAAAAAGAAAACCGACGGCACAAGCATTTTTATCGAAATTTCCGAAAGAAGCGTAAGAATTACGACAGTCACGGAGTATATGAACGTGTCTTCCGAAATTGCCAACATCCAGTCTGTAGGCGGACTTATACAGTCTAAGGTTTCGGGGCTTCAAAAACAGGGATTTAAAAAAATTAATTTCTTCGGTTTAAGCAAAGAAGTGCGGGTTTTAGTACCCGAAGCTGAAACCTTATCGTATTCAGAACTGTTTGACCACGGTTCTGCGGACATAGACGAATTTATTTACGAAGAGCCTAAAGAAAAAATTAAAGAAGAACAAATCCGTGATTTTAAATTTAATATTGCACTTGTATCTACGGCGTTTTTGTTGTTTATTTTTTCGTTTATAGTTTTTAAAACCCTTAAAGCGAGGATAATCTCATATAACCGGAACAGGCTGGCGCTTAATGTGCTCAATACGACGCTCGACAAAAAACTAAAGTTAGAAACCGGAAAAAGATTCGTATATATATTAAGAAAACAGCCTCGGTATGCTTACAGGCTTAAAAACTTACTCGGACTTTTTCCAAACGGGGCGCACGTGAAACAGCTGGCGGCCAGCCGCGGAAGAATAAATCTTTTAGGCTCTTATAAAGGCGGCTACAGAAATTTTGTCTTAATATTCGACACGCTGGAAACCAGGCTTAAAGGGTCCGGCTACAGAATAAAGGTTTTATCGACCGGCAAAGCTAAATTGTATTTTTACATCAGCGGAGGCGGCTACTAAAATGAAAAAAACAACGGCAAGACTCGCCGCCGTGCTTTTGATTATTTTATCGGCGGTATTTTTAATTAAATCGGAACTTATCTTCAAGCAGTATAGAACGGCAAAACATTTAAAAGCCGTTGCGATGCAAAGGAATTTAATTCTTAAGCGCAGGATTAAAGCGGTTGAGAAAATAAGCATTCCTAAAACGGTTTTCGGGTATCATAATATAAAAACCTTTCTTCTCACTTTTTTGAGCTTTTCCGATTACGTTAAATATAAGGGGTTCAATGACAGCGTTTTTATTTATAAAGCCGTCTCCTCTTTAAAGCAGCCTGCGGAGGCTCATACTCCGCATGCGTTTGTAAAAGTAAAAACCGGCAATATAAACGGGATTCCGGTTTTATCGTCATATATAAGTAATTCAAGGTCTTTTTACGGATTAAAAAAAATATCTTTAAAATTCGATATTGAAAACTTTCATTCGGCTAATGAAGTTTTAAAAATTATTAGCGACATTCAGAATTTATTCCCGTCAAGAATTAACCTTATTAAGATGACCGACAGGGAAGCAGTCATAAATTTTAATATTTACGGAGGATAACCATGGGCTTAGAGGATTTAGATACAACGAACGGCAAGGGGTTAAACGGAGCATCTCTTGCGCCGAAAGGGCATAAGCCTAAAAGAAACTTGGCCGCCTTTAAAATTAACAAACCGGTTCTTTATGCCGTAGCTTTTTTGATAGTAATAACCGGCGCGGTTATTCTTTATAAATATGAGTTGCAAAAACCCAAAGCTGAAAAAGTCAGGCAAATGAAAGCCGCCGAATTGCAGGAAACGAAGGTTTATCCCGCACAGGCTAATTCAGCGGCCGCGATAGAAACCGCCGCAAAAGCCGGAAAAGTAAAAAAAGCGAAAAAAAATAAATCGTTGAACGACCTTTTCAGATTAAAAACTGCAGCTCCGAACGGTTTTTCAACCGGAGTTCCGGTTGCTCCTTATCCGTCGGCGCCTAATTTTAACGGATTACCCCCTATGTTTAGAAATATTAAATCAAACCGGAATTACGGCGGAGCGCAGATTGCGGTTGTCGGCGTTTCTAACGGTACAGCGGCGGTTAAATACGGGAATAGTTTATTATATTTGAAAAGCGGCTCGGTCTTCGGCAGATGCACGGTGCTTTCTATAAGCGTAAACAATGTTAAAATTTTGTGCCGTGGGAGAACCAAAGATTACCCTGTTTTATTTTGAATCAAGAACCGGAGAGTATGAATCGGGGCACCCCCCGAATATAAAATAAATTAACGGAGTCAAAAAATGAAAAAATTCGGATTATTTTTAACTGTTGTTTTTATCTTCTTTGTTATGCCGAAGACGGTTCATGCCGTCGTGTATATTAAAGTCTCTCCGCCTTCCCATTCTCCGCGCGTAAGAAAGATAAAACATATACGCCATATTCCTTATTTACTGAGGCAGAGGGTTGATTTAGCGGGCAAATTAAATACCGTTACTGCCCTAAATCTTCTTATGCGGAGCGTCAGCGGAATAAGCCTCATAACGCGGCATTTAAAAAACGATAAACCTGCTAATTTCTATATCCGCAGACAGCCCCTTTACAGGGCGCTTAATTTAATAGTTATTAAGCGCGGATACGGCTATTCTTTTAAAAAAGGCTTCTTATACGTTTTCGGCACGGAATCGCGGATTTTCAAACTCCCGATATCGGACCTCGGTTTAAACTTCAGTTCGACGGTAGGCGCTTCGGGTATGAATATAAATCAAAATATGAATAACAATAGCAGTTCGATGCAGTCCGGCATGCCCGGCGTAGGAACGGGGATTACGGGACAAACGGGGACAAACGGAACGGCGGAAGCCGGCGGTTTGAACTCCTCAAATCTCGGAGGAGTGGTGTATCTGACTTCTACCGCCATGAAAAGCCTTGTGGAATATCTCAAGGACAACCTTAAGGTTATAATGAAAAACGCTGAATTTACGATAGACCCGAAGGACGGGATTATCTACCTTTCCGGTCCGGCGGGTAAAGTAAAAACTGCCGTCAAATTTTTAAATAAGGTAAAAAACGATTTAAGACATATGGTGTTTTTAAAGGTGGAAGTGATAAACGTAACGCTTAATAAAAATTTTCAGGCCGGCATAAATTGGAATGTGGTGTTCAACAACGCGTTCCGTTCCAATGCCGCGGGGATTTCCAGCGTAGCGATAGGGCTCCCCCTGGCGTCCAATAATAATATATCCAGCGTTCCCGAAATAACTTTCAGCGGCAGCGGTTCCAATCAGGCGGTAGTGAATGCCCTGTCCACGCAGGGAACGGTCAACGTCCTTTCCCAGCCGCGCCTTATGCTTATTTCCGGCGAAACAAGGGTAATCTCGAGCGGCGTGATACAGAATTACGTTCAGTCGGTTATGGTGCAGTCCGTAGGTGTCATAAGTTCCCAGACGGAAACTTATCCCATAATAGGGCAGGTGTTTTCGGGGATAGGCATAGCGTTTACGCCGGAAATTAATTTTAAAAAGAATGCAGTCAGGGTTACGATTAATTTTATGAACAATAACGTTAACAGCTTTCAGGCATTCAGCATAGGAGGAAACACGTTCGAAGAACCGGAGGTATCTGCGCAGAGCTTAACGGATACGGTCGTTATCCCGAGCGGAAAAACCATGGTTATAGGAGGAATCTTATCCTCAAGCAAACAAAAAAATACTTACGGCGTGCCTCTTCTTCAAGATATTCCTCTTCTGGGAGACATTTTTAAATCGGTAAATTATACAAAAATAAAAAACGATTTAATAATAATGATAACACCGGTCATAACGGGAGCGGCGGGTCACGGAATAAAAAATAATAAATTTTAAACTTTATAACTTTAAAGGGAGGGAAAAATGAATTTAAGAGCCTTAAAATCTCAAAACGGCTTTACTTTAGCCGAATTAATTATCGTCATGGTGATAATAGCAATTATTGCGGCCGCTTCTATCGGCATTTATACCGGTATGTTCGGCAGTGCGGACGTTACGGCGATAACGGGCAATATTTCCAAGTTAAAGGCATCCTGCGAACAATATGCAAGTATGAACGGCGGAAGTTATACCGGTATAAGCGCCGCCGCTTTGCTGACCGACGGGCTCCTGCCGAGCAGTAGCTGGACTACCGCTAACGATACCGCAACTCCGCCGAATACAAGCTTGGTAAGCTCTTATTATATAGGGCCTGCGGTGGACGCGGCAGGTTCCTTTGTAATCGGATTTACGCCTTCTAGCGCCAGTTTTCCATGGCAGTCGGCATTGCAAATCTGCAATAATTTCGAAAATCAGATATATGGATACGCGGTAGGCACAACCGCTCCAGCCACCGGCGGCTATACATCTATTTCTCCTACTGCTTCTTGCAGCGTCGGCATTAAGTCAACGACATTTTCCACCGGCGATTCGCTTTACTTAGAATTCGAATAATCGGAGAAATATGGATACGGATATGGCGGCTTATAATAAAGCGACTTATAATGATAAAGGAACTGCGGCAGAACAGCCGCAGTCTCCCGATTCTGCATGGAAACCTATCGGCAGAATTCTTCTGGAACAGAAAAGCATCTCCGAAGAAGAGTTGAAAGAAGCGCTCATGCTTCAGGAAATAATTCCGGGTAAACTTTTAGGGGAGATTCTTCTCGAAAAAAGATACGTTTCCGAAGCCGACATAATGAAGGCTGTAGCTTCACAGTACAACTGCGCCTATATCGAAGAAATAGACATTAATCAAATCGACGATGAACTGGTAGAGTCGATAGACGATACAAAAGACCTATTCCTCGATAAGTGTTTTATTATACTCAAAGGCGGAGGAAAGCCTAAGGTGGCTGTTTACAAACCGGATTTCGAGATTTCTACGCGGATCGCAAAATTCATACCCGACTACGAACTGCTGATATCGACAAAATCCGCTATTTACGATGCTATAAATTCAAAATATTACGCAAATAAAGCGGCAGGTAAAAGAGATGCGTCCGGAATAATCAGGGAAGCAATCGCTGTAGCTAAAGCTAAAAAATCGGCTAATATCCGCATTAAATATACGTCGGAGGGATTCTATATAAATTACGATACGATATTCGGAACCGTTTCCCCCATTAAAACAATAGATATAAAGACCGGACAGGCGGTTATCAATATTCTGGCGGGCTACTGCAAAATAACGCTCGTACCGGGGAAGCCCTCCAGTTCCAAATTTTTACACGACAATATAGATATGCGCGTGGAGTTTCTGCCTGTCGAAACGCTTTTAGACGGCAACATTTTCGAAGCGGTAATAAGGATACATTATTCTTATTCTAAAGATCTTTTTGAAATAGACCGTTTAGGCTTCCCTGAATCCAAAATTAAGGAGTTAAAACAGATAAGGACTTATTCGAGCGGCATAGTTATAGCAACCGGTCCCACGGGAGCCGGGAAATCGACGACGTTTTACGCGGTGATAAAATATCTGGCGCAGATGCGCAAACAGATTTTTACTATAGAGGACCCTATAGAGAGCCATTTTTCAGAGATTAATATTACCCAGCTTGCCGTAAAAGAATCGTTCGATTTCTCCGATGCAATCCGTTCCGTATTGCGCTGTGAACCTAAAATAATCATGATAGGCGAAGTAAGGGATAATATCACTGCGGAATTAACGGTTCAGGCGTCGGATACGGGTCATTTAGTATTAACTACGGTTCATACGAATTCTGCCCTTTCCTGTTTTAAAAGACTGGAATCGCTGGGCGTAAAACCGTCAAGGATAATAGATAACGTTAGAATGGTAACCGCGCAGAGGCTTTACATCGAATTGTGCGAAAATTGCAAGATTCCGAGGCTGTTAAGTAAAGATGAAAGAGTGTTTCTGAAAAATTCTAAAATTGAAAAAATTTCGTTATACACTATAGAAAATGTTTACGAGCGCAACCATAACGGCTGTCCGCAGTGCAATTATACCGGCTATAAGAAAAATCGTAAGGCTATTATAGAAATAGCCGTTTTCGACGACGAAATGAGGCTCATTGCCGAAAATTCTTCCCCGGTAGAACTTGAAAGAGAATTTATAAATAAAAGGGGGTTTATACCTCTTAATTCTTATGCGTATAATCTTTTATCCAAAGGCAAAATAGATATAAACCAGTATTATATGATAACAAATAAATGAGTTGAGTATATGCAATATATTATTAAGACCGAAAACGGCTTTGAGCTTGTAAACGGCGGATCGAGCACAGAGGTAAAAGAACGCCTGCTTGAAAACGGCATTATACCCGTTTTAGTAATTCCGTTTCCGTTTAATCTTCTTAAGATGAAATCTAATGCCGGTTTAACGGATAAGGAATGCAAAGACCTCTTTTTTCAGCTTGCCGGCTTGGTCCGTTCGACAGGCAGTATTGTCACGTCCGTAAATTTGCTGTATAATAAAATCGACGAAACGCAAAATACGGCTTTTGCATACAGGTCTAAAATCAAAAATATAATAAAACATGCGGCAACTTATTATTATAAAGATAAATTTAAAAAGTATATCGGATTTTTAAAGGCTTTAAGGCAAAATATTTCGGAAGGCGCTTTTATGTCTGCGACGTTTATAGAGTACAGATTTGACGAGGTCGCAATAAGCCTGCTTAAATCTGCCGAGAAAACAGGCGATTTGTCGGGCGGATTTTTAAAATGTTCGGAATATTACGACTCTAAGCGCAAGTATAGAAATTCGATTGTAAATACCCTTGCATATCCAGGACTTTTATTTTTTTTATTATACGCGGCTTTTTTAGTGTTTTTGTTTTACGTAATTCCGGAGTTCGCTAAATTTTTTAAGCAGTTTCCTCATATGCCGGCAAGCACCGTTTTTGTCATCAATACATTTGCTTTTTTAAAAAATACTTATTTTTATTATACGGGATTGTTTGCCGTACTTGTTTTAACGTTTTTTTATTTTTTTATTCTCAATAAAAACAACGCAAGAACGAAGTTTTTTAATGCGCTGGCGCAGATACCCATAGCAGGAGCCCTTTTTCAGTTTGAGTTCTTGAGATATTTTATGTACGAATTCAGCCTTTTTATTTCGAGCGGAACCGATATTATGCAGATTATAAAATTTCTTAAAGAAAATACGATTAACGATTTTTACAAATCCAAATTAGAAATTGTATATCTGCATGTTATAACCGGTTACAGCCTGACCGAATCATTCAATATTGCCGGTTTTTTAAGGCCGCAGGATATTTATTATCTGGATTCGGCAGAAAAATCGGGAGATTTAGAAGCGGCAACCATGGAATTATCTAAAACATACGGCGAACTGTTCGAATTCGAAATGAAGATATTCAAAAATGCATTAACTACAATATCGGTCGCTTTAGTGGTTGCCTTCATATTAATTATATTTTTAAGCGTCTATCTCCCGCTGATTAAAGGCATGATTAGTTTAACCGGACAATAAATAATGGCGATATTTATAAGCATCGTATTGATAATATTGTCGTTTGTTTTTTTATTGGCAAGATTTGGTTTGGAATCTATTATTTTTACTATTATATCGGTGATAAATTTTTACTTTATCACAGCTTTCTATCTCAAAACAAAAGAATTGCAAGTGCGGATGCGTCAGCGGATGCCGGAGGAAGTTGAAAGTTTAATAGAAAATTTATCCGAAAAATCGGGAATAGACGGTTTAACCGGCGCGTTCAACAGAAGCTCGTTCGATAAATATTTTAGCGAAGTTTACCGTAAGTTTAAGCTTAACGGCGAACTCTTCTTTATCGTTTTTTTCGATATAGACCATTTTAAGGACTTTAACGACATATATGGACACGAAGCAGGCGATACCGTTCTCAGAAGCTTTGCCCAGGGGATTTTTAATAATATAAGAAAGGACGAAGACAAGTTTTTCAGATTCGGAGGGGAAGAATTCGTTCTTATCGTAAGAAAATGTAAAGTTCCTCTCGTGCAGGAGGCTGAACTAATAATAAAAAAGTTAAGAAAGGTAGTCGAGGATTTAACTATCCCAGGTCTTCCCAAAATTACATGTTCGATAGGCGTAGGTTTTCCCGATGACGTGAAAAATAGGCAGGAAATTTTAAAAGAAGCGGACGAAAATATGTATCTGGCTAAAGAAAACGGACGGAACAGGGCTTATATAAATAAAAATACAGTAATTATATGACGCTTATAATTATAATTATAATTATAACAATTACGGCATCGGTATTTATATTGTTTGACCGGCAACAGGACGGCTCCGATGAATTTGGACAGGATTACAGTATAATAGGAATTGGAGAAGCGAAAGGCGTTTATATCGTTAAGGCTGAAAATTATTATATCGTTGTAGGAAAAAAAGTAAAAAACGGAGGAAAAGCTATGAAATTATTTTTAGAATTTGTGGACGAAAACGGTTACATGCCGCTGGAAATGTATTTTTTTATCGTAAAAGATACATTTCACGATTATGCGCATTTTTAATCTTTTTGTTAAAGGACAATCTTTAAGTGTCTTTGGGTTTTTGAATAAAAAAGGTACAATTTACTAATAATAATTTTAATGTTATAATTTTCATACGAATAAAATTAAAAATATTACGATTAACGACCTGGATGGGATTATAGAGGAAAAAGTTATCGAACTGCTCGGCGGTCCCGACTCGTGGTTACAGTTAAAAGAAGAATTCAAAACAGAATTGGAACGCAGATTAAAAATTAAAGGCACCATATTTATTTAATATCTTTAATCATTTTTTCAATCGTTTTTGCCAGACGGGGTATTTCTATATCGCATACCTGAAACACGGCCTCGGCATCTATGTCAAAATACTGATGGCTAATAATATTTCTCATGCCTATCGCTTTTTTCCATTCAATATCAGGATATTTTTTAAAAAGTTCTCCTTCCGTAATTTTATCAAGCTTCTTGAGGGATTCGCCTATTGCTATAAGCGGCATGCAGATAGAATCTAATTTTTCCAT
>JAJYHI010000083.1 GCA_021784835.1 bacterium | reverse complement strand
ATTAACGATACCTTCGGACACGATGAGGGAGACAATCTTTTAAAAGAATTTGCAAAAAGATTAAAAAATATTTTAAGGCAGACGGACCACTTAGTCAGGCTTGGAGGAGACGAGTTTGTTATAATTATGGAGGATTTAAAAAATAAGGATGACTTATATATACTTATTCCGAGAATAGAAAAGACATTCGCAAAACCCTTTATCATAAAAGGGAACGATATTTATTTAAAAATAAGTTTAGGCATTACCCTTTACCCGGTAGATAAACAGCCGCCGCATCTATTGCTGGTTCACGCCGACAACGCAATGTACGGCATAAAGGCAAAAAGAGGAGCAAGAGAAACGTTCTGGCAATTATATGGGGAATAAAAATAAAATTAATTAACGGATTTTTAACGTTAACGGGGGGGGGCATTTTATGAAAGTAAAAACAGATTTTATTCCATCGTCCGTTCTAATTCTTAACTCGGATAACGAAATAATACATGCAAACGAATGCGCCGTAAAAACTTTCGGAGCGGTAAAAAAGGGAACAAAATGCTTTCAATATACGCATAAAAATATCAGACCTTGCAATGAATGCGGAGAAATATGCCCTATGTATGAAATGTTAAATAAAAAAATTGACAAATTTACGACGCTTCACGTTCATAAAACGGTTAACGGAAATGCCTACAATACCGTTATCTTAAAAAAGATATCGGACAATTTATATATAGAATTAATAGACGATATAAGCGATATATTTTTTAATGAACTCGAAAACAATAAAAAACAGCTTGAATTGGTTTGGGAGGTGGATTTTTTAACCGATATTTACAACAGGAGAAAAATAATAAGCATAATAAATTACGAGCTTAAAAAATCTAAAAGATATAAAAAGCCTTTAACGATTATTATGATGGATTTAGACGGATTTAAAATTATAAACGACGGATTAGGTCACATAAAAGGAGATGAAGTTTTAAAGGCCGTAGGCGTTATACTCAAAGAGAATATAAGAGACGTCGATTATGCCGGAAGATACGGCGGAGACGAGTTTATATTGGTTCTTCCTGAAACAAACATTGAAAATTCTATTAAAATAGTCAAAAGAATTAAAAAAGACATAGAAACAATGGACTGCCTTGAGGATTTAAACATTACCGCAAGTTTCGGAATAACGTCCGTTAATGAAAAAGATTTAACTGACATCGATATAATAAAACGCGCCGACGAAGCATTATATAAATCGAAACACGAAGGTAAAAATAAGTATAACGTTAAATAAAGATTTTGCACTTTAAAACAACCGTTTTATTTATTATATATGAAGAAAATAAAAAAAATTCTCGTAGAACAGCTTAAAGTAGGCATGTATGTTTCCGACCTTGACGATGGCTATATGGACCACCCTTTTACCCTTAGCAGGTTTCAGGTTAAAGACGATGGCGTAATTCGTAAATTAATCGATGCTTCAGCATTCCATATCGGTGTGTTCTCTGGTTATAGCTTTTTGCAATTCATTGGCTTTTAATGCCAATTTTCGACGTTTAAATCCGAGATTCTTGCAAATTCTTTTATATTGTTAGTTATTAACGTTAACGACAAGCTTTTTGCATGCGCCGCAATAAGCAAATCCATAGGTCCGATGATTTTACCTTTTTTTTCGAGTCCGGCCATCATAATCATTCCGTATTCTACGGATGCTTTATCGTCGTAAGAAAGTATTTCTAAGGGCAACAGGAAATTGGTCAGCGCCGTCAGATTTTGAGCCGGTTTTGAACTTTTAAAGACCCCGTAAAACAATTCGGATACCGTTATAGAGGATATGGCTATATCGTCAGGGTTTGTTTCTAAAAAGCGTTTTATCAAATTTTCCGGCTTTCTTTTTATTATATATATGCATATATTCGTATCAAGCATATATGTCATAAGTTTTCTCTATTTTCTATGAGCCCATGTTCGCGTTCCGATAGAAAGTCGTCCGTGAATTCGCCGAGATTTTCTAAAAACGCATTCCAGACGCCGCCTTCAGGGTATATAATTATGCTGGCGCCGATTTTTTTTATGTACACGTCTTTTTCGCCGAATCCGAAACCTTTAGGCAGTCTTACCGCTTCGCTGTTGCCGCATTTAAATACTTTTGTTTTGCTAATCATTATTTTGTCCTATTTATTAAATTTATTTTAAAGGTTATTTTTTTATTATATGTATATACTATCGTATATACTGTCTTTTATCAAGAAAAATATCCGGAAAAATAACCGGAAATTAAAGGTTATAGCCACTGTCTGCGCGCTATTTCCCGTTTAAATCGAAAGCTTTACTGAAAAATATTTCAGCCTCGTCTGATTTTCCCGAATTTTTCAGGCATCTGGCATACTCGTAGTAATATCTGGGATTGCCCGGATTATAATTTATCGCGCGTTTGAAATACCTCAGCGCCTTCTCGTAAAACTGGACTATTTTTTCTTTCATTTCGTTGCCGTAAACGTATAGATAAGTATTTTCGCCGCAATTATCGGCTTTGCGGAACAAAGTTTTATTTTTTCCGCCGTTTCTTTCTTCGCCGTAAACGCAATCGGCAAGTTCGTCCGTTATAAACAGTCCGTTCATAAAAAATATTTCGTCTTTAGTATAATATCCTTCTATCTTTTCCCTCCATCCGGACAGTATTAAAAAGAACTTGTCGTAAGTTTTATTGAAAAGGTTTTCGTCGAAACCTGCCGTCATTCTTTCCCGCCTTTCTTTTCTGAATTCCGCAAACGGGTCTTCTTCGCCGCCGCTTTCGTACTCGTCGGCTAATTTCTTTTCCTTTTCTCCGTTCAGCGATAAAAAAGGTATTTCCCTGCAGTAAATAAGAAGATTGTAAAAAAAAGCCAGAGCGCCCGCTTCCCT
>JAJYHI010000080.1 GCA_021784835.1 bacterium | reverse complement strand
AGATTTTATTCCTCTTTCCGAATCTAAAATATATTTTCCGTACCTTGCTTCTATGAATACTACGGTTTTTTTGGTTATTTGAGGAACTGCGGACACGGACGCGGAAGAAGAATTTACTCCGGAATTAAATTTTACATTATGCTTTAATTCGCCCGCCTCTTTTTTGAATTTAATATTGAATTTACCGGATTTTTTTGTTCCGTCTTTGGGTTTTGCCGTATAATCGAAAACGGACGGAGAAAACCTTTTTTTATCGGTTATCACGGTATTGTTTTTCATCGTTTTCTTTACGGCGGCCGGGGGTCTGCCGGCCAATACATATTTCAACACAAGACCTGCGGCAATTAAAAAAACTATTATTATCAGAGGCAGTTTAAAAAAACCGAAAAAATCCCTGCCTGATAATTTCTTTTTAACGGCTGGAAAGGAGTTATAAACATCTTCTTCATCGCGAGCCTGACCTCTGGAGACGGAGCCGCCGCCGGCTTTTCCTCCGCCGCCGTTTATATCGGCATGAACGACCGCAGAATTACCCTGCGGATTATTTTCTAAGTCTTCTTCTTTTATAACGTGCGGATTATTATAAGGCATCACGCCCCTCCGAGCTTTAAACTGCTGAAATAAACCACCTCTAAACCGAACGGGAACTGAACGCTTCTTTTTATCCTTTTAAGAATGAGCTTGTCTTCGTATGCGGCGCTGTTTTTTATAGACGTATCGGAATTGGATATTACGGTCCTTATAATATAAAGTTTTAATTCGTCGTGGTTTACGGTCTGCCTTATTAATTTTATTTTTTTAAATTTAATCTTAGAAGTTATGCCGGCTTTTTCCATTTTTTGAACAAATTTGCTTCTTATAATCATATTCAGCGTTTTTTTGCCGTAAGTTGCCGACATTTTATTCAGCGCCCTCGAAAGTTCGGTTTTAATCATTATCGAATTAAATCCGGTGAATTCTCGTACGAAACTTTTGGAAAAATATACTATTTCGCCCATACCCGCCTTATTGTTAAGCGGCAGGTTCCTCAAAACTTTTGCGTTTCCGACGGAGCTTACCCTTATTACCACCGGAATCCTGTCTGCCTTATACGTATAAAATGCCGTAAAAAGAGAAGTTACGGTAATTAAAGACATTAATATTATTACGACCTTAAGCGTCGTATTCTGGGATTCGAGGTCGCCCCATATTTCGTAAAACAGCCTGCCGTTTCTTTTTTTATATCCGTCTTTGCAGTTAAACAGTTCAGGCATACCTAATTTAAATCCTCTATTTTATTATTCATATTCCCGATTTTAGTTTTTATATTAATCTTAGTTCCGTCCTTGCTCAACCTGCATCCCTGTCTTCGTAAATTTAGACTCTCTTAATTTAATTAAGAGCCTGCGGCAAGGCCGGCTCCCGCGGCTTTAGCCTTGACCGCTTTTATTTTTTCGTGCGCTTCTCCGCTTATACCGTCGAATAATTTGCCGACCAGAAACGGAACGGAAACGTTTATAACCATCATAATTATAAAAACCGTTATAACTTCGGCGAACGTAAACATCCCCAAAATGTTTCCTATGCCCGTTCCGGTAGAAGGCATATCCGCGGATTCCATTTTGCTTAAAATAGTAAAGAAAATAAGCTGTTCGAGCGCCGCCATTACGCCCCAGAACGAGATTTCGACGAACATTTTAAACCACTTGGCGAATATGCCCCTCGTGTATGGTATTGTTTCAAAACCGAGTATTATAGGACACAGAGAAAACAGCAGTCCCAGAAATACGAGCTGGACTAATGCCATAAAAAGCTGTATAGCCAGATATAAAATATTAAACAAAAACCATATTATGCCCATAAGAACGGCTCCGGTTAAAGCATGAACCGCGCCTGCCAGCCATGAAACCGGATTCAGATTCCACCCTCCGTGAACCGACGAGGTTCCGTTGGAAGAAACGGTGGGAATGGAAACGGAGTGAAGACTGCCTGAAATGGAAGAAACTATCTGAGAGACCGACTGTCCTATGCCGTAAATGTTTTGCTTTATAAGATAGAGTTGTATTTTATCCGCTAAAGTCAATATCAGCTGGGCAAAGTTGGACTGTCCGGTCTGCTTCCACGAAAGGAAACCGACAGCTATTAAAGCCGTCCTTAAAAATAATCCGTAATAATTAAAAACGGCGCCCGTTAATTCGGCACGGTATCCTTCAAAAAAAGACAAAACTATGCCGAGCGCGAATAAAAAATAAAACATATAAGTAACAAAACTGCTTAATCCGGAATCTTGGTCGAGAGCCGGAGGAATAGAATCTATGGAAAGCATGCTTAAATCTTCCCCGTCGTTCAGCTTTGAAATGGACATAGCGGATTTGTCGGCGCCGCCGACAGTACAAGCCGAAGACGAAGCGGTACTGCCGGAACTTGCGGACGCCGGAGGATTAGAACCCGGAGCGGCGCAAGCGGTTCTTATTAAAATAAAGCCGATAAGCAGAAAAAATATAAAACTGCAAATAAATAAAGCATGCGGCGGTTTTAAAATATACTTTAAATTTATGCTCATAAGTAACCGTATTTAATTAATATCACATTAGCTAACCGTTATAATTTTTTTTTATGTATTCCTACATGGTAGTTTTGCCGTAAAAATTCATATCCGGCTCCGAATTAGTCTGGGGCAAAATTACCGCGCCAACATGTTCTTTTTTTATTTCTTCAGACGATTTAGCCAATTCTATCTGTTTCAGCTGGCTTTCCATATAGCCTAAATTTTTTAAATTTGCGGCGCTTTCCTCCGCCATAATAGTTAAAATAGAACTCTGGTAAGCATAATAATTGGTGCTGTTTTTTAGTGCATTTCCCGAAATTTCATTCATAAATTCCGAACCTTCGAGCTCCGCCTTATGCGCCC
>JAJYHI010000099.1 GCA_021784835.1 bacterium | reverse complement strand
TTTTTCCCATTTTTTTTAATTCTTTGCGATGTAGCACACCGCGATTATGTGTATATTCTAAATATAGAATATTCTAAAATTGTTGTCAAGGGAAAAATAAAAAAATGTTTTAAAACCGCGTTATGAAGCTACAAGGAATGGCCGTTAAAATCTGATACGGATTTTTTCCAGTCTTTTCCTTCTTTTAAAAGTTCGGAAAAAATTTCGCCGGAAGAAAATTGATTATTCTTTAAATAATTTTTCCATAAATCGATAAAAATTCTTTTTTTAAGCCTTAAGGAATCTGTCGAAAGGGCGGTAAAATCTTTAAAAAATTTAGCCGTGCCTCCGTCGAAATCTTCGGCGCCGAAGATTTCCGTCAAATAATTAAATTTATATAATTCTTCAGCCGTATAATTTTTAGAAGTCAATATGATTTCCTTTGCTTTCTGTGCCCCTATTAAGAAGGCAAGCCTCAACACAGAATTAGAAGGCGACATTATGCCGTATTTTGACGACAAGTCCGCAAAAAATGATTTTTTTTCGGCAAGCCTGAAATCGCAGGAAGATACGATGTCAAGGCCTATCCCGCTTACGGCCCCTTTCACGGAGCATATAACCGGAACAGGCGACTCGGCGATATGCCTGCACATAACGTTCAAAACCGTAACGTAATATCTTGCGCCGTCCCTGTCGAGTCCTGCAATTTCCTTGATTTCCGGTCCGGTCGCAAAATAATCCGGATTGGAGCTTTTTATTAAAATTGCTTTCAGTTCTATTTCTTTTTCGATATTTCCTTCGAAAATTTTTATTAGTTCGTTCATTCCGGTTATATCGAACGTATTTTTGCCGCCCAAATCAATATCTATTTCGGCTAACGAGCCGTTTTTTCGATCGAATCTTATAGGCATAATCTACCTCTTTAAATTAATTGATTATAAATTATCGTGAACGTCTTCTTTATGCCATCTTCTTCCTTCTACCATATAATATAGCACGGGAATTACGACGAGCGTTAAGGTAGTAGAGGCTAACATGCCGAAAATGAGCGCCCATGCCAGACCGTTCCATACAGGGTCGGTTACGAGTATCGCCGAACCGAATATAACGGCAAGAGCCGTTATTATAATTGGTCTTGCCCTCATAGCCCCGGCTTCTACCAGCGAATCTATTATATTATTGCCTTCTTTTTTTTTGTCGTTAATAAATTCCAGTAAAAGTAAAGAATTTCTTATAACTATGCCTGACAATGCAATCGCCCCTATCATTGAAGTGGCGGTAAAATAAACCCTTATCAAGGCGAACCCCGGCATTATGCCTATCATTTCAAGAGGAATCGCCCCCATAAGTATTAAAGGGATAATAAAAGAACCGGTATAGCCTACCAAGAGTATATAGATAAGAAGGATTGCTATTCCCATTGCCGCGCCGAGCTGTGCGAATACCTTAAGCGTAAGATTCCACTCTCCGCCCCACCTTATATGATATCCCGCAGGAAGAGGATGCTTTAAGAAATGCAGAAAAAGATCTAAATTTGCATACATAGGGCTTCTTTTTACAACTTTGCCGTAAACATAAACTAACGGCTTTAAATCTCTTTCGTAAATCATATTATGCAAATAGCCCCGCTTTATTTTTATCACCGAATTTAAGGGTATTAACCTGCCGGCCGAAGGCGCATATATCCATATGCCCGATAAGCCGCTTACCCCCGTTCTGAATGAACCGGGCATCCTTAAAAAAATATCTTCCTGATGAAGGTGTCCTTTTTTATGAATAGTTCCCACGCTCATTCCGTTGTTTAAAAGATAAAGCGACTGAGCAATCATTTCGGTGCTTATTCCCAGCATCGCCGCCTTTCTTCTTCTAACGATGACCGCCGCCTTTCTTATCCGGCGCTTATATGAGGAATTTACGTCGGTAACCCCCCTCGTTGTTTTCATCTTCGCTTCTACTATTTTTGAAAGTTTTTCCTGCTCGTTGTAATTTTTACCGTAAATTTCCGCTACTATAGTCGATTTTACCGGAGGTCCGGGCGGGCTTTCCAAAACCTTTACCGTAGCATTATATTCTTTTCCGATTTTATGCACGTCGGGAAGAATGTTTAAAACAAGCTGATGTGAAGACGTGTTTCTTTTGTCTTTGTCTATGAGGTTAACCCTTATTTCCGAGAACCAGCTTGCATTTCTAAAATTAGCCCCCCTCAAAAGTCCGGAAAAATCGATAACTGAGGGTGTTCCTACCGTAACCACGTAGTTTTTTACCTGCTTTATTCGCTTCAAATAATTCACTATCTGCATAGTGGCGATATTGGTATCCTGAAAAGTAGAACCGGGGCGTTTGTTTACAGTAATCAAAAAAGTGTTGGTATTTGCGACGGGAAGCATTTTAAATTTTACTATTTTTAAAACCGGAAGAGACATAGCTAAAATAAATAAAATTACTACGACCGACATAAATATATATCTTTTCTTCTTATTTAAAAGCAGGGGCATTAATATTTTAGAATACAGGCCTTTTTTGCCGTCTTTGCCGTGCTCTTTTAATTCTTTTTTGCGAATCAGCGCCATTCCTCTTTCGTTTGCCATAAGTTTAAGGTAAAACCACGGAACTACTGTGAGGGCTACAAATAAAGAAACGAGCATTGCTATTGGAACGTTAAAAGGGATAGGCCTCATATAAGGGCCCATCATTCCCGTTACGAATAGCATTGGAATAAAGGACGATATAACCGCAAGAGTAGCAAAAAAATTAGGATTGCCTATTTCGTTTACGGCATCCACCGCATAAGCGGGAAGTATGTTTCTTTCTTTTGAAAAAACCCTTTCTATGTTATCGATGACTACTATGGCGTTATCGACTAAAAGCCCAAGGGAAAGAATTAATGCGAACAGGGTAATCCTGTTTAAAGTTTGATGGAAAATATAAGCTATCCCGAGGGTGAGAAACAGCATCAGCGGAAT
>JAJYHI010000104.1 GCA_021784835.1 bacterium | reverse complement strand
ACTAAACTAAACTAAACTAAACTAAACTAAACTAAACTAAACTAAACTAAACTAAACTAAACTAAACTAAACTAAACTAAACTAAACTAAACTAAACTAAACTAAACTAAACTAAACTAAACTAAATTTAGCGGTTATTTATATGAAAAAAATTTTATATTCCGCCTTGTATTCTTTTAATGAAATTAAAAATTCCAAAATTTTTTATTCTTTTTTGATTTTTGCCCTTATTCTTATTTCCGGCAGCTATTTCGTATCTCAGACCAGTTTCTTAAATCAGGGTAGAATTATGGTAGATTTTTCGGTTTTCGCAATATCTATTTTTAATATTTTCATAGGTATTTTTATAGGAGTATCCGTTGTCTTCGACGATATAGAAAAGAAAAGCATTTTTTTAACTATTACAAGGCCCATAAAAAGAGCGGAATATTTAATGGGAAGATTTTTAGGATTAAATATTGCGATAATATTTTCCACGGTTATTATGATGGTAATTTTTTATTTCGTTCTTTTGATTATGCATAAATTTATAGTGCCGGTTAAGCCGTTTGCCGCGCAACAAGCCAAACCCGCCGCATCCGGTTCAAAAAGCGTTTCCGGCGTTCGCGGCAAGCCCGTCAGAAAAGCCGGAAATACGCATAATGTTTTTTTAATTCAAAAAACCAAAGCGGAGCCTTTCAGATTTTATTCTTTGCCCCAGCCTTTGCTTATACAGGCGCTTTTTATTATAATAGAGTCCGTTTTTATTTCCGTTATAGCCTTGTTTTTTTCCCTGATAACTTCCAAGGCTTTAGCCTCGATATTTACGATACTCGTTTTTTTCATAGGCAACGTTTCGAGCAGAATGAACGATTTAGTTAGGCCCGTGAAAAAGATTATAAACGGCAAAGTCTTTATAGCGCATCAGGCTAACCCCGCCTTGGTCCACATAATACGGTTTATTTATACCGTCCTCCCAAACTTTTCCATATTCAATATAAGTTCGCAGGCGGCATATAAAGTAAATATTTCCTCAGGCGTTATATTTTACCGCATTGTTTACGGGATTTGCTATACGGCCTTGCTTTTTATTATATCTTCTCTGATATTCCAGAGAAAGGATATAAATTAAGGCATCATTGCTAAATATATAAACAGTAATATATATATCAATGCCGTATAACATTAAACCAAATTTGCTATCTATTAAGATGTAACGAAAGATGCAAGTAAAGATGTAAGTTAAGATGTAAGTTAAGATGCAACGAAAGATGTAACGAAAGATGTAAGTAAAGATGCAACGAAAGATGTAACGAAAGATGTAACGAAAGATGTAACGAAAGATGCAACGAAAGATGTAAGTAAAGATGCAACGAAAGATGTAACGAAAGATGCAACGATACAATTTGCGGATAGATTTAGAATCGGCGGGTATTTAAATAAGTATAAAACTCCCCTCCTTTTTAAGGAGGGGTGCCCGTCAATGATACAAGGGCATAGTGCAGGATGTTATAAAACTCCCCTCCTTTTTAAGGAGGGGTGCCCGTCAGGGCGGGGTGGTTTTAATATAATGCAGAATAAAATCAGCGACATCCCAAACAATAATAAAAAATTAAAAACATTGCGTAAATGTTTACGCAAAAATTTAACGCCTGCAGAAGCTAAACTCTGGAAGTATCTACAAAATAAACAATTAGACGGCAGGAAATTTCGCAGACAACATAGTATTAATAATTATATATTAGATTTTTATTGCCCATCTGAAAAATTAGCTATTGAATTAGACGGCGAGGTTCATAATATTGAGACGCAGGCCGAATATGATAATGAACGCGATTTGTTTTTATTTAATTGCGGAATAAAAGTTTTAAGATTTGAAAATAAGTTGGTTTTTGAAAATACCGAGTACTTGATTGATTGTATAAAAAAAGAATTTGGAAAGGCGGCTCCGTTATTCCGAAACCACCCCGGCAGGCTGAAGCCTGCCTCCCCTCCTTAAAAAGGAGGGGAGTTAAAAGATAGAATTTGTGCGGCTTAAGAGAGAGGGATGAGCGTCCTTTAAAGGACGCTAAAAGCGACGAACCCCCAAACGCGCTTCGCGCTGCGGGTGTTCGAATCCAAAAACCCTTTATCGCATAACGCCTTGTTCATAAATGTTTACTTTTAACCGGCGGAGAGAGAGGGATGAGCGTCCTTTAAAGGACGCTAAAAGCGACGAACCCCCAAACGCGCTTCGCGCTGCGGGTGTTCGAATCCAAAAACCCTTTATCGCATAACGCCTTGTTCATAAATGTTTACTTTTAACCGGCGGAGAGAGAGGGATGAGCGTCCTTTAAAGGACGCTAAAAGCGACGAACCCCCAAACGCGCTTCGCGCTGCGGGTGTTCGAATCCAAAAACCCTTTATCGCATAACGCCTTGTTCATAAATGTTTACTTTTAACCGGCGGAGAGAGAGGGATTCGAACCCCCGGATGTTTTAAGCATCAACGGTTTTCAAGACCGCCGCCTTAAACCGCTCGGCCATCTCTCCATAGGAATGTTATCGTAATATTATAAATATTGATTTCCATTATTGCAATATAAAACTGGCGGGACCGAATTAAATCATAATACGGGCGAATATTTCCGAAGATAAAAGCGCGCCTTTTAAAGTCAGTATAATATTTTCTTTAGAATTCTGCATAAAGCCTTCCTTTATGAACTTATCTATAATTTCCCGGCCGGTTAATTCCGACAGTCTTTTTGCGTTAATTCCGGAAGCCGTTCTCAAGGATAGAAATATTTCCTCGTTTATTTTATCTTTATCGGTAAGGATTTCGATAAAATCGCCGTTATTTTGTTCAATGCCTTTATTATCGTTTCCCTCGCAGTGAAATTTTTTAGAAATATTTTGTATATATTTTTTTAAATCAGCCGTATTAGTTTTTCGTATCTCCTTGCCGCTTCCAAGTTTCAAAAAGGAAGAAGCCGAGGGACCAAATCCTAAATATTCGCCCCTTTTCCAATAGTTTAAATTGTGCCTGCTTTCGTATCCGTCTTTTGCAAAATTAGATATTTCATAGCGCGCGTAGCTGTTTTCGGCTAACAATCCGCATAATATTTCATAATACTCGGCTGTATTTTCTTCGGATATAAATCCCGAACCCTTCTTTTTGTTATAAATTTCATAAAATTTCGTACCTTTTTCAATGCCGAGCATATAGGCTGAAATATGTTCCGTTCCGGCATCCGATATTCGTCTTGCGTCGTCGTAAAAAATATTTTCTGTTTGTCCGGGGAGTCCGATTATCAAATCAAGCGATATATTGTTAAAACCGGCTCTTCTCGCATTATTTACGGAATTATAAATATCCTTTTCATCGTGAATTCTGCCCGCCGTTTTTAGCACGCCGCCGTTAAAGCTCTGCGCCCCGATAGACAAGCGGTTTATTCCAAGCGGTTTTAAGTCCGATAACTTTGCGAAACTTCCGCTTTCGGGATTTATCTCTACGGTTATTTCGGCATTATCCGCAATTTCAAAGTTCCTTTCGACGTTTTCAAGTATGTTCCGGAAAAAATCTGCCGGCATAACGGACGGAGTGCCGCCTCCAAAATATATACTGTTTATACGCGAACCCTCCAGTGAAAATTCTTCGGATATTAATCCAGCTTCTTTTATTATAAAACTGTCGTAGATTTCAAAATACGACGGATTAAATTTCAGGGATTTTTTTGCCGCGGATTGTATTGTCTTAGCCGGAGCGGGAAACGGTTCTGAAATAGGCAGGGAATAAAAACTGCAATAGTTGCATCTGCTTTTACAGAAGGGTATATGAATATATATGCTTAATTCTTTCAATTTCACGGCCGTATTCTTATTTCTTCCCCAAATCCCGATTTGGAAAATATTTATATATTCCGATGCTAAGTAAATCTGGATTTCTGATTTATCCGGAATGCGCCCAACGGGTGAAACGTTCAATCCTCTCAAAGCCGTTCCCGCGCAAGCGGATAAGATTTAAAGCCGTCTTTATTCAGACGGCTCATCCATTAAAATAAATTTCTAAATCGGGATTTGGGTCTTCTTTCATCCTTATAATTAATAATTATATATGATATAATAACAAAAAAATAAATTAAATTTTATATAATTACCTTAATCCTGCAATAGAAAATATTTAGATGTTTCTTTTATACGTAAATCCAGAAAATAAAAATTCTATTGCGGTATTAAGATAATTATCAAATTTTATATCTTTAAAAGGAATGTTTTTATTTATGCCATCCGATTATGAAGACGAAAACGATTTGACCGGCAAGCCGCCTTTAACCCCCGGGAAATCCTTAATCTGGGAAGACAATGATTTTAACTTTTTTACCAAAATAGACGGAAAAGAAGTTTTTATTGGAAGAGGCAGGGACGTGCCTTATCCTTTGGAAGAAGGCGACTGCTGGTTTTTGCCGAGCGGCAAAGCCTTTGTTTATAAAAACGGCGCCGTAATGTACGCCGAATCATTCGGCGGGAGAAAAAAATTATTAAAACTAAAAGAATGTTTGGAAGATTTATACGACAAATATGAAGAGTCTTACCTTTATTCGGACCCGCTTGGTTTCGTCCATAAATCGACCGACCCTAAAGATATCGAAGTTGCCGGTTTTATAGCCGCCGGATTTGCTTTCGGCGGCGTCGGACAGATTCTTAAAATCTTGGATGAAATAGATAAGGCGGTAAATCATAAATTTTATGATTTTACGGTTAATTTCGCTCCTGCCGAAGGGATTAAATTATTTAAAGGTTTTTATTATAGATTTATTAAAGAAAAAGATTTTTCCGCTCTTTTTTTAGTTCTGAGCGAAATTCTTAAACAATACGGGTCGATAGAAAATTTTTTTCTTAGAGGATACAATCCTTCGGAATTAAATTTAAAAAACGCGATAGCGAGTTTTTCGAAAAGAGCGCTCGAACTTGTAGATTTTTTCCCTGTTTACGGAGCCGCCGTTCCGCCCAAAGATTCCATGGTCCGCTACTTTTTTACGTCTCCCGCCGGCAACAGCCCGTGCAAAAGAATAAATTTATATTTAAGATGGATGGTAAGAAATTCGGATAATCTCGATTTCGGAATATGGCAGAAAGGCATCCAGCCCTATCAGCTGATAATTCCGGTCGATACCCATATGGGCAGAATAAGCAGGTATATCGGCTTGACGGCCCGCAAGAATCCTTCTTTTAAAATGGCGGAAGAAATAACGGATAACCTTAAAAAACTTGACGGTTTTGACCCAATAAAGTATGATTTTGCCATTACTAGATTGGGAATATTAGATTTATGCGCAAAAAATAAAAAGGGCGTTCCCGCCGAAAATTGCGAAAAGTGTTCCATTTACGATATTTGCGGACTAAAAAATCAAAGCTAAAATTAAAAAAAGCTATAATAATAAAGGGTAAATATAGAAGGCAATAATAATGAAAATAATAATGAAAATGAAAAAAATAAAATCGTTTTTATCGCTTCTTATATTTTTTGTAGGAGCAACTATTTTAATTTCTTTAAGCCTGCCGGGTTCTTACGCCTTTGGTTTAAACGGAATAAAGAATAAAAATAAAAATTACGGAGCGTATATACTTAAAAAAGAAATAATAATGAAGGTAAATAAAAATTTCGCTTTTAAAACATATATAAAGGAATCGGTAAAAATATTATCCCAGAGAGGAATTAACAAATATTCAGAGGTAGTGGCGCCTTTTTCGACGAAATACCAGAAAGCCACATTGCTTTATGCTTATACCCTTCTCAAAGGAGGATTTAAGGTTCCCGCGGGAAAACATGCCGTTAATATCGTTTCTCCGGATTTCGCGGTTAATAATCCGGCTTATTCCGACATAAAATATCTGACCGTTTCTATGCCGGCCGTAGAAGCAGGCTCGGTAATAAATTTTTCTTACGAAATTAATAATTTTAAACCCGCAATCAAAGGCGGCGATTTTTATACAGGTTATTTTTCGTACGACATTCCCATAAATAAGATTGATTTTACGCTGTTTTATCCTTACGGCTTAAATCTCAACCTGTATCTTCACAAATTAAACGAATCTGCAATACATAGAAGAATCGTTTATATCGGAAGACTGAAATACGTTAAGGTTTCTATATCTATTAAGAATATAAAAGCGGTAAAAAGGGAATCCAATATGCCGTCCGCAAAAAATTTCAGGAAATATATCGCCGTTTCTACTTATACTTCTTGGAACGGATTACTTGGGAATATAAATAAAATGTTCGTAAAGTCGGAAATGCCGTCTGAAAAAATCAAGAAATTCGTTAAATCCGCCGTTAAAATCGGCAAGGATAACGATAATAATGATGAGAGCGCGGGCAAAAAGCAAAAAGAGGCCGCAATCGCAATTTACGGCAACTTTGTTAAATCCTTCAGATATATAGGAATAGGCTACGGCGTAAACGGCTACAAACCCGAACCCGCAGGCCTTACCTTTACAAACGGTTACGGCGATTCTAAATCCTTGGCGGCGCTTTTGATAACCATGCTTAGAATCGAAGGAATAGAAGCCGAACCCGTTTTAATATCTTCTATAAATACGTCCGAACTAAATATTAAAAGCGTTTCCCCCAAACAGTTCGACTCCGTTATAGTAGGATTGACCTTAATGGAAAATGGAAAATACCGCAGATACTATTTATACCCCGATTCCGCATCTTATAAAGCGTTTAAGATACCGTTCAGTTTAGCCGGAAGAAAAGGCGTATTATTAAATAAAAACGGATTCAAATTTATTAAGACTCCTCCGGAAAAATCCCGCCAGAATGAAAAGATATTTTTATTCAGGGGAAAATTAAATAAAAACGGAGATTTAAAAGGTTCGGCGTCGTTAATATATAAAGGTTTATATTCAAATTTTGAAAGGTCGTTCCTTAAAGAAGCCGATAATTATAATAAAGAGATTAAAGTATCGGATTTTCTTTACGATTTCATTCCCGGCGCTTATATTAAAAATTTTAAATACGCAAATATTAAAAACGTTAATAAAAACGTAAGATTAAAAATAAAATTTTCCGATAAAAATTACGGAAGATTAAACGGGGATAAGTTATTATTCCATCTTTCGGCTCCGGCGGATATGGAGCTTATACGCTTCGTTTTAAAACAAAAAAGGCTGTATCCGTTGATAATAGGGTATCCGTTCGAACATATCGCCAAAATTAAGATTAAACTTCCGGAAAAATCGACCATATATTATATGCCGCCGCCTTTAAAAATAAATAATGAGGCGGGGGCGGTTTATTCGGGATGTTTTTACGACGGCCGCAGCCGCATATTAAACTGCTTTAATAAATTTAAGTCGAAATCTTCCGCGATATCTGTTAAAGATTATAAACTTTACAGGCGTATTATAAGGGCTTATCTTGCGTATTTAAAAAATTATTTCATAGTCCTTTCAAGCGTTTATTTCTATTGATTAATTTTTTTATGTAATATTATTTTATGTTATGGGGGATTTAAGGATTTTATTATAGAAAGAGCAAAATATTTTTAACGAATATTTTTTAGCGCGGGTTCGGGGCGTTATTTAAAAATGTTATTTAAAAATTGACAATATATTTTTTTGTGATATTATAAATGTAGGGCAATGTATATTATATAGATAACGTTTTTAAAAAGGAGGCAATCATTATGATTCAGGGTATAAATAATAATCCTACGGCATCCCAGCTATTCCAGACCAATCAAGCCGATGCCAATAACGGACAATACCAAAATATTTCAGGCCCCAACGACGTCGCCGATAAGACCGCCGCATTAGCCTTAAATACCGTAAGCACTATCAATAACGGTTTAGTCAATGCGCTTAACCAGTCGCTTTCGAGCATCAATCAAAATGCGCAAAGCCTTCAGGCGGGCGGCAACGCGGTTAATCAACAGCAATACAACAATAACGGTCAGCCTGTTACCATAGGCACAAATCAAACGGGCAACGTACTCAGCAAAATAGTTTAATTTTCTTTTACGTTCAATGTTAAAAAAATTAAACGACCTGCTCATAAAGGCTAGTTTTTTGCCGCCCAAAAGGGCGGCGGTAGTCGTCGCAGAGGATGCTCTCGCCATAGACGGCGCTATTAAGGCTTATAAAAGCCGCTTAATAATTCCCCTACTAATCGGAAATAAAAATAAAATAACGGCTCTCCTTAAAAAAAAACATAATAAAGCCGCCGGCAAGAACGAAAACGGATTAAACGCCGTAAAGC
The DNA here is from genome assembly GCA_021784835.1 of bacterium. Next base: position 5,976 of record JAJYHI010000104.1, on the reverse strand, counting down.
ATAATAAAGGCGGCGCCATAGATATCGATATGGAAATTATCGATGCCGAAAACGATTCTTCGTCCGCTTATATCGCGGCTAAACTTGCCTTAGATAAGAAAGTGGATATGATAATAAAAGGGCATATCCATACGGATGTTTTTATGCATCAGCTTATTCTTAAGGAAAACGGTTTAAGGACAAACAGATATATTTCCCATATATTCTTAATGGAAATTAAGACATATAAAAAACTAGTCTCCATAACCGATGCGGCTATAAACATCAGCCCGGATATAACCCAGAAAGCCCAGATACTTCAGAACGCGATAGACCTTGCCGCAATACTGGGCGTTAAATCGCCTAAAGCCGCAATACTTTCGGCGGTTGAGACGGTCAATCCTAAAATTAGTTCGACTTTGGATGCCGCAATAATTTCCAAGATGGCTGAAAGAGGTCAGATAACCGGCGGAATAGTCGACGGCCCTCTTGCTTTCGATAACGTTATTTCTAAGAATGCGGCCATAGAAAAAGGAATAAAAAGCAAAGTTTCGGGAAATGCGGACATAATAGTCGTACCGAATATAGAAGCGGGCAATATACTCTTTAAAGATTTGGAATATCTGGCAGGCGCGAAGGTTGCCGGAATAGTCGTGGGGCTTAAAGTTCCGGTCGTTCTTACTTCGAGGGCCGACAACGTCGAAACGAGGTTAAATTCAACGGCGCTGGCTTCTATAGTTTCGGAAAATTACGATAAATTTTTGGAGTATAAAGCATGGATATAAATTATGTTTAAAGGGATAGAGGACTTTATTGAAATGAAAGCCGCCGGAAAAAAAATCGTGATGATTACGGCATACGATTTTATTCAGGCGGGCATAGCCAAAGAAGCCGGCGTCGATATAGTTCTGGTCGGCGATTCTCTCGCAACCACGGTACAGGGAAAAGACAATACTTTATGCGCAACTCTGGAAGATATGATTTACCATGCGGGAATAGTCAAGAGCGCGTTGAAAGATATGTTCGTAGCTTGCGATATGCCTTTTATGTCCTACCAGGTAAGCCCCGAACAGGCTTTAACAAATGCCGGCAGGATTCTTAAGGAGAGCGGAGTAAACGCCGTTAAAATGGAAGGCGGCAGGGCTGTTGCGGAAACCGTTAGGAGATTGACGGAAAACGGCATTCCGGTCATCGGGCACATCGGCCTTATGCCGCAATTTATTAATGTATTGGGCGGATATAAGGTTCAGGGAAAAATAGAGTCCCAGATAGAAAAATTGGTATGCGACGCTAAAACTCTGGAAAAAGCGGGCGCGTTCATAATAGTCCTTGAAGCTATGCCCGAAGAGGCCGCCTTGAGAGTCCAGAGAAATGTCAGGATTCCGACAATAGGCATAGGCGCCGGCAGATATACGGACGGACAGGTGCTTGTATTTTATGATGCGGTAGGAATGTCGCCTCAAAAACCTCCTAAATTTGTCAAAAAATTTGTGGATTCCCGTTCGTTATTGGTGGAAGCGTTAAGAACATACGGAAACGAGGTCAGAAGCGGGGTATTTCCGGCCGATGAAAATATTTATAAATAATTATAAAATAAATTAATATAATTAATATAATAAGACATCCAAATATCGATTGAGAAATTTATTTTCTTTATAAGCCGCCTGCATTCAGGCGGCTTATAAAGAAAATCGGCTGTTTTTTTCCGTACGCTAACTATCCCTATGCGGGCATCGACAAGATAAGCGAAGGCGAAAATATCCCGTAATTGCATTGACAAGAGTTATCGGTTCAATAATAAATTAATAAATAAAATAATAAACTTTTAAAGAGGGAAAAAAATGGATTTAACGGAATGTATTCTTACACGCTCGTCCAAAAGGGATTTTAAAAATATACCTGTACCCGAAGACCTGATAAAAAAACTGATAGAAATTTCCTCTCATGCGCCTTCGTGGGCAAATTCCCAACCATGGAAAGTCGCCGTTTCATCGGGGAAAACGTCGGAATTTATTAAAGAAAAAATTTATAAGATGGCCATGGAAGGCGGTCAAGGAAACCCGGATTTTCAGTTTCCTGAATTTTGGCCGGAAGAACAGTCTAAAAATATAGCCGAAACGGGCAGGAGCAGATATGAAATTCTCGGTATCCCGCGCGACGACGCGGAAAAAAGAAAAGATATATCTCTCAATAATTATCTGTTTTTCGGTTCTCAAACGGCCATTTTTATTTATATGAACGAAAAATTGGGGCTCTGGTCCGCTTTCGATTGCGGAATGTTTGTCCAGAATATACTTTTAACTGCTCACGATATGGGTCTTGGCGCATGTCCGCAGGCATATTTAGTTAGATACCCCGATATCTTAAGGGAAGCGTTTAATCTCGGAAGCGCCCAAAAATTCATTCTCGGTATTTCGATTGGCTACTATAAAAAAGAAAGCCCGATTAATAACATAAAAACAGAACGAATGCAATTAAACGATATATTGAAATATTATATATAATTATTAATTATATTAATTAGTTATCGGAATTGCCGGCAGAATGCAAATTATTTTTCTGGTTCTATACTTTAGGATAACCTGCGAAATCCTTTCCTTTTCAAAGGAGAGATGAAAGCCGTCATACGTTGAAACAAGAAGCCTATCAATTTATTGATAGGTAGTTCACCGGAAGTGAATTTGCAGGTTTTTCAGATTTTCAAGTTTTTTAAAAATTTACATGGAGAAATTTATGAACTACATTTCTTATTTTAAATTTAAAGGCACTTTAAACAACGACTCTAAATACCCCGCACTTTCTCTTATCGCTTTTATTTTGAAAATTATCGCCATAGTATATCTTGTCGTAGGTTTATTAGGGACGCTTATTATGTCTTTCGTATGGGCGGACGAAGCCGGGGAAATGGCGCAGCTGCTTGGTTATCGCGGGTTTAATTTCAAGTCCGCCCTTTCTTCGTTTTTCTTTTCGCTATTCGGCGGAATTATCATAACGATACTAATCTTCTTATTAATATGGGCATACGCCGAGCTGATATTGGTTTTAATGGACATCGAGAACAATACGTCAAAAAAATAGAAATACCCTTAGGTTAACATAATATATGCGCATTTCGGTTTAACTATTCACTCATTTCGGAAATTACCGGAAATCATAATTTAGTCAAAATGTTCCGCTATTCCGGAATCGCTTTTAAATACTTTTCGTAGGCATCTATCCCCATTTTAGGCCATACGATAAAGGCGTACCGTTTTCCAATAATAAAATGTTTCGGTATCTTCTTTCCGATGCCGGGATTATCAGGGGAAAAAGGAATAAACTTAAGGACGACGACTCATTAAGATTATTATGCAACACTTAGGTTTAATAAATTTTATAAATTGGGATTCGTAAATATTATTAACAGACCTACCCGTGATGCTTCTGAGATTCATACCGGCGAAGAATTACCGGGACTTAAAAAGATTTTATGCCATGCCTTTTCCGTTGAGAGGGGGGGCTGTTATAAGGATTAATGAATTAAAAGAAATTGCGGCGGCAGCTATAAAACAAAATATTCGTTAAATATTGTCCAGTTGCGACCGAAACGGGTGTCCAGTTGCGACCGAAATTTACAATCTGCAATTTTGGGAAACTTTAGCAGTAAACTTTAAATTCTTGACTTTTATCTATGAATCTATTATTATATATTTCTTGTAAGCCATTACTTCTGATACTAAAGAATATTTTTATTTATCGCATCTTTTTCATCTTTTATTTTTTTTACGGGGCTGTAGTTCAGACGGTTAGAACGCCGGCCTGTCACGCCGGAGGTCGCGGGTTCGATCCCCGTCGGCCCCGCCACTTAAAACCGCGCAGTATTTAAGCGTTTCAGCAAATATCCTATCTTGACATAATTTCTAAATTTTGATAAAATTTAATTAATTTTAACGAATTTTACATACAAAAACGCATACGGTTTTTAGGGTAAATAATGAGAATTTAGAACCTTCATTCCCGCGTTAATGTAACGAGTCATTAAAAAACACCAGTCAATACAGAGTTATATATACGATTCGATTCTTAAACCCTTTATATAATTTATATGCCCGCTGTTTACCGATAACATGGGACTATATGCAAGAGCGTCCTTATAAAAAAGACGCGCTCAAAGAAGAAAGGCGCATCTATCTGCACATTTATTATTCCCCCGAAAGGGCGACAGAGAAAGAAAACGCTTTTAACGTATTGCTATCCGACTTGCAAAGCGAACTTATAAACAAAGAAATGCAGGCCGAACGCCAAAAGCTGTATGAAAAATACTTTGAAATATCAAGCGCTCCCGCAAGAGGTTTAAAAATATTGCCGAAAGAAGACGCAATTGCGTTCAGGGGTATTTATTTTCAAAACCCGTTCCCGAAAATGAAATTTTAGAGTTTTTAAAAGCATAAAATGGGACAAATTTTATACAAAAGGTTAAATTTCGCTTATTCGTTTGCGGCTTTATCCCGATACTCTTTATCTCTGAATTTCATACGGACAAATATATCGTATATCCTGTCCATTATATCGGATAACTTGTCCATTCTGTCAGACAGCCTTTCTATTTTGGCAGATAATTTATTATCGACTTCCGTAATTTTGTCGGACAATTTTTTTCCCGTCTATATGAACATAGTTATTATGTCAAAGTTTTTCAAAAAGAAAAATGCAAAAATTTGGTTTTTCTTGAATTTCTTGAGGGAGAGGCGTATAATTATCATATAATATTAATTCTTTCAATAAAGGATTATAAGCCTATGGCGCAATAATGCAAATAAAAAATAATAAAGATAACAGTGATAACTCATTATTTTCACCCCCACCCCGACTTATGAGTTTTATAAAAAATAAAATCATTTACGTCCTGGGAGCTTTATTTTTTATTATGGCTCTAACCATAGCCGCTTCAATATGGCGGTTTGGGCTTGTTCCTTTAGAATATTATACCGTTGCAAATATAAAACTCCATTCAAAGTTTATGGATATAGACGAAAATTTAGATTTACTTAACAGAAGGATGTTTTTAATTATATATTATGAAAAAGTTAAACCGTTAAATTACCGGAATAAATTAAAGCAGACTATATACAAATCAGAAATACTCGTAAAAAAAATAGATTCAGAATATAAAAATACCGGCGCATTTATTAAAAAAACCGCTTCGTATGCTAATTACGGCCCCAGAATCCTAAAAATATTTGAAAAATCTTATTTCCAATGGAAAACTATAGACAGACCTATATTTAAAAGATTTATAAAATATTCAGGATACACTTCTACGAGAACTATTTATGGAAGTTTTCCGTCGTTCAATCGGTCATTGCATTCTTTGATTCTTCCGTTAAAAACACTTGCCGCAAATTTGCCGTATTTTGAACATGTTTTCAATATTTACCTTTTAACGTTTGCCATTGGAACCCTTGTTATCGTAATCCTTGGAATTTTACTGGCATATTATCTTGATAAATTCTTTAATGCCTTAAAAGAATCCGAAGAACTGTTCAGAACTTTGGCGGATAATATGCTGGAAGGGCTTGATATGCATACGGAAAAATTTATATATGCAAATCCGGCATTGCAGGCAAAATTAGGCTACTCCGAAGAAGAATTAAAAAATATGTTTTTCTGGGATGTATTAGCCGAAGCATATAAAGAAACCGCAAAAGACGCGATTAAAAAAGGTCTTGCCGATATTAATTATAAGCATTACGTCACGTTTAAAGTATTTAAAAAAACCGGCGAAGAATTATGGATGTATATTTATGCAGGTTCGGCAATATATAAAGGGAAAAGAGTAAGAATTGCAACTTTTACCGACATTACCGAATTAGTCCAATTAAGAAAACAGCTCGAACAAGAAAAAGAATTATATAAAAATATTTCCGAGAAAGACGACCTTACCGGCATCTTTAACAGAAGGAAGTTCGAAAGCTCCCTTAAAGATTCGATAAAATTGGCTTCCAGATATAAAAGGCC
>JAJYHI010000049.1 GCA_021784835.1 bacterium | reverse complement strand
GTGATATGTTATTTTATTTTAAAACATATAAAATTATATCGCGTAAACTGAGGAATAACAAGAGGTTTTAGTGTTTTTACCGTGAATTTTATTTAATATTTTGCGAGTCTATGTCTGGATTAGGGAATTCTTTTAATTCGTTTAATTTAAAAAATAATAGCATAAAAATAAAAACATATTGAAAAAAACGCAACGATTTTGTATTATTAAATTAAAATTAATTTTTTAATTTAATATAAATATAAAATGGACTTAAAACATGCCGGATATACTCCCGCGGCTATGACGGGGATTTTCGGCTTCGACATAAAATATTCCCTTTCTCCACGCTTGCATAATACGATGTCTAAGATTGCCGGCGCCGGTCTTTGCTACGGAATTTTCGACGTTCCTCCGGAAAAATTCTCAGCCGCGTTTAACGGTTTTAAGGCCATGGGCATAAAAGGCGCGAATATTACCCGGCCGTATAAAACTGAAGCCTTAAAATATATAGATTCCATAAGCGAAGAAGCTGAAATTGCCGGCGCCGTGAATACCGTAAATCTCGAAGACGGCGGCGTCTATAAAGGATACAATACGGATATAACCGGTTTTATCAGGGCGGTAAACTATGAATTCAATAAAGATTTAAACGGCGGGCGGGTATTGTTGTTAGGGGCCGGCGGAGCGGCTAGGGCGATACTTTACGCTTTAGTTAAAAAAAAAGCCGCCGATATTTTAATCGTAAACCGCGGCATAAGCAAAGCAAAATTTTTAAAAGAAGAATCCGATTCATGGAAAATAGCGTTAAAATCCGATTCTAATGTTTCATATTCGGATTATAATTTAACCGGAATTTCAAGCGATTATTTTTTTGGCGAATGGGATTTTATTTTAAATACGGCGACGCCTTCGGACGACACCCGCGAATCTATTAAAAATCTTGTTTCCGGGCTAAAGAATTTATCGGACAAAACCTTTCTGCTGGATATTTCCTATTCCGAAAAGCTGCAGGATTTACTAACCATTTTTAAAAGCAAACCTTTAAAATCGGCAAACGGGCTTTCCATGCTGTTTTTTCAGGCGATAGAAAGTTTTTATATATGGACGGGGAAAAGAGTAGATTTTAATATCCTAAAAGAAAGCCTTAAGGACATATTTTAAAATTTTACGTTATATGGTAAAATGTGAAAAGGATATTATTATTTTTAGCAGGGCGAAAGTTATGGCGCGCTGTTTATGAAATTTGTGAAATTAAAAAGGCTGAAATATGAATAAAGAATTTATGTCGTCTTCAGGAAAGCTGTCCGGCGAAAAATTAGGGGATATTTTATTAAAGCACGGCATCGCTAAAAACGGCGACATATCCAATGCCCTTGTGATTCAGGAAAGAATAAGGTCGGGGATAGCAAAGGGAGAAAAGTTAAGGGATTTAAAACTCGGGGAGATTTTAGTAAAAAGCGGCATAATAACCCCCGTGGAGTTAAATACGGCGCTCGAAGAGCAGAAGCGCGTCGGCGGCAGTATCGGGAAACAACTCACGAAACTCGGTTTTATAAAAGATTCCGACCTCGTTGCTTTTCTGTCTAAAGAATTTGGAGCGGCGACGGTAAATTTATTCGACGAAGATATTCCCGAAAGCGTAATAAAACTTATTCCCCCCGATTTGGCCGTCAAACTTCAGGTTATCCCCTTTAAAAGGCAGGGGAACACTATATATCTTGCGGTATCCGACCCTACAAGAGTCGAAGCCTTAGACGACATAAAATTTCTTACCGGATTAAACGTCGAAATAGTAGTCGCGTCCGAAAACGAAATTGCCTTGGCGCTTTCCAAATATTACAACGCATCCAGCATTCTTACCGAAAATAAAGACTACCTTAATTCCATAGCCATAGAAGCGCCGGATGAGGAGCTTGACATATCCGAACTGCAAAAGTCGTCCTCCGAACAGCCCATTATAAAATTCGTCAATAAGGTTCTTTTGGACGGGGTTAAAATGGGCGCAAGCGATATCCACATAGAGCCCTACGAATCCATAGTCAGGATAAGATACCGCATGGACGGAAAATTGATAGAACAGATGAAAATACCGGCGCAGCTTAAAAATCCAATAATTTCAAGATTAAAAATAATGTCCCAGATGGATATTTCGGAAAGAAGGCTGCCGCAGGACGGCCGCATAAAAGCAAGAATCGACAACAGGGAGGTCGATATGAGGGTATCGTGCCTTCCGACCCTTTTCGGAGAAAAAATCGTCATAAGAATATTGGACAAATCCAATCTTCAGCTAGATATGCGAAAACTGGGATTTTCGGAAAAGCAGCTGAAAGATTTTAAAACGGCAATTCACAGGCCGTACGGCATGATTCTGGTTACCGGCCCTACCGGCTCCGGAAAAACCACGACCCTATACAGCGCGCTTTCCGAGGTAAACAGGCCCGACGTAAATATTTCCACGGCCGAAGACCCCGTCGAATACAATATTCAGGGCATAAACCAGGTGTTCGTCAACGAAGAAATCGGCCTTACTTTTGCTTCCGCGCTAAGGTCTTTTTTAAGGCAGGACCCGGACATAATAATGGTCGGCGAAATAAGAGACCTGGAAACGGCGGAGATTGCCATAAAGGCGGCTCTTACGGGGCATCTGGTCCTTTCGACCATCCATACCAACAATGCCGCATCGACTATATCGAGGCTTATAAATATGAAAGTAGAGCCGTTTCTGGTCGCTTCCAGTTTAAACCTTATAATCGCCCAGAGGCTCGTCAGGAAATTATGCAACGAATGCAAGGAGCTTTATCGTCTGGAGCCTCGCATTATATCCGGAACGGGGTTTTCGGAGGACGAAGTTTCGGGGAAACGCCTTTATAGGGCAAAGGGGTGTTATGCCTGCAACAAAACCGGATATAAAGGCAGAATCGCGATATACGAAGTGCTAAACGTAAACGACGACATTAAAAACAAAATTTACGAAAACGCCAACGAAATCGAAACACAGGCGGTTGCGGTAAATAACGGAATGCAGACTCTTAGGGATTCCGCGAAGGAAAAGTTTTTCGACGGGACGACTTCGCTCGAAGAAATTATACAGTATTTAAACGAAGATGATGCCGACTAAATAAAAAACCGCCGTTCCAGTCTTTAATTTTTATATAATATATAAATTATACAATAACGTATAATATTTCAACAAACTAACGCGAGGTATATATGCCGTCGATTGCCGATTTATTAAGAACAACGGTCGATGAAGGGGCTTCAGACCTTCATATCGCAGCTGGAACGCCGCCCCAGATAAGGCTAAGGGGGTCTTTAATTCCCTTAAATTTTCCGATTCTTACTCCTGCGGATACTCAGGGGCTTTGTTACAGCGTTATTACAGATATGCAGAAAAAAAAGCTCGAAGAAACTCATGAGCTTGATTTTTCCTTCAGCCAGAAAGGCGTTTCAAGATTCAGGGGCAATTTATATTACGACAGGGGGTCAATAGCCGGAGCGTTCAGGGTTATTCCGCATGAAATTCCCAACATAGATTCGCTTGGGCTTCCGCCTATAATAAAGGAAATCATAAAATCTCCAAGAGGACTCATATTGGTAACCGGCCCAACCGGTTCTGGCAAAACTACGACTCTCGCCGCCATGATAGATTCCATAAACCAAACCAGGCATGAACATATAATTACTATCGAAGACCCAATCGAATATGTTTTTCAGCACAAAGGATGTCTCGTAAACCAGAGGGAAATCGGCCAGGACTCCAACAGTTTTTCCGAAGCTTTGAAGCATATTTTAAGGGAAGACCCGGATATCGTTCTTATCGGCGAAATAAGGGATATGGAGACCATGGCGGCGGCCATCACCATTGCGGAAACCGGACATCTTACCTTCGGTACGCTGCATACAAACTCCGCCGTTCAATCTATCAGCAGGGTAATAGACATATTTCCCCCGAGCCAGCAGTCAGAAATAAGGTCTTCGCTGTCCCTTTCGCTCGTGGCGGTTCTGTCTCAGACCCTGATTCCCAGAATAGATACCACGGGCAGGGTGCTGGCGGCGGAACTTATGATACCTAACGCCGCCATTAGAAACTTGATTAGGGAAAGCAAGATTCACCAGATTTATTCTCAGTTGCAGCTTGGACAGGAAAAGTACGGAATGCAGACGTTAAACCAGGCGCTGGCGTCGCTCGTAAATAAAAAAATAATCGGCGAAGAAGATGCCTATTCCAGGTCGTCCGACGCGGACGAATTAAAACTTGCCATAAGTTCCGGACTTATTTCTAAAGGAGGGCTTACCGGAGTAATCGGGGCAGGTTCAAATAATGTTATGGCGGGCGCGGGCGCGGCGGGCGGCGGGACGGCTTCGGGCAAACTTGAAACCGCGGCCGCAAAGCCTTTTTCCGGAATAGATTTCGGCAGCCTATAATTTTATGCATTATTTAGTATATTATGTTATATGCACTAATGATTAATTAATCCGGAGAGCTAAAATAAATGGCCGCATATAGGTGGAGAGGGAAGAAACGGAACGGTGAATACACTAAAGGAGAAATTGAGGCGCAGAGTTCCGAACAGGCGCTTGAAGCAATACGCAAGATGGACATTTTCCCCATAGACGTAAAGAAAAAAAACGATTTTTTAAACTTAAGCATTAAATCCACCAAGGAAGTAGGTCCAAAAACAAAAATAAGCGACAATAACCTCATCGTGTTTACAAGGCAGTTTTCTTCCCTCGTAGATTCAGGAGTGCCTATACTTCAGGGTTTGACTATAATGATAGAACAGCAGAAAGACATGCAGTTAAAAGGCATTTTAACCAAAATAAGAGAAGGCATCGAGAGCGGCTCTTCTTTATCCGACAGTTTAAAAAAATTTCCGAGGGTTTTTAACGATTTATACGTAAGCCTCGTCGAATCCGGCGAAAAAGGCGGAGTTTTAGACAGGGTTTTTAAGAGGCTGGCGGTTTATTTCGAAAAAATATTGAAATTGAAACGAAAGATAAAAGGCGCGATGATATATCCCATAATCGTCCTTGCCGTCGCAATAGGAGTCATAGTAATACTTATGACTTTCGTCATACCAGTTTTTGCAAATCTGTTCGCAAGCGTCGGAGCTAAACTGCCGGCCCTGACGAGAGACGTCATATCTTTCTCGGATTTTATGAGAGAGTATATTTTTTATATCCTCATAGCCTTTGCCGTACTTGTATTTTTGTTCAAGACCTACGGAAAAAGAGAAAGCGGAAGAAGAAATATAGACAAGCTTTTTCTTAAAATACCGGTCATAGGCAATCTGCTTAAAAAAGTAGCGATAGCCCGTTTTGCAAGAACCCTTTCTACCATGGTGGAAAGCGGCGTTCCCATTCTTGCCGGATTAGGCATAGTTTCTAAGACAAGCGGAAATAAGATAATCGAGGAGGCGCTTTTACAGACTAAAGAGGACGTATCTTCCGGCTCGCCTTTAAGCTCCGCGCTCAATAAAACCAAGCTATTTCCGCCGCTTGTTATCCAGATGGTCATAGTGGGAGAAAAAACCGGAAATCTCGACGCCATGCTTAACAAAGTTGCCGATTATTACGACGAGGAGGTCGATAACGCGGTTAATAATTTAACTCAGATGCTGGAGCCAGCCTTAATAGTATTCCTCGGAATAGTCGTCGGAACATTGGTAGTAGCGATGTATTTGCCGATATTTAATCTCGGAAAAGCTATTAAGGGATGAAAAAAGATAATAAAACCGGTTACGCGGATTTATACAGAAAAATAAAATTTATAATAATTTTCAGGATTTTCGCTTTTTCCATAATTATCCTGACATATGTTTTAATCAACCTTAAAGATTTAATACGCCACAGTTATTTAGTTTATTTCCTTACGGCCTTTGCCATATTTGCAACCCTCGTTTATTCCGCCGCCCTTTCATATCTCGATAAAAAGGAAAACGCCGCCTACCTGTCGTATTTCGGCTATCTTCAACTTTTCGCCGACATTATAGTTATAACGGCGGTAGTTTTACTGACCGGCGGTTTGAGCGGCAAATTTATATTTTTGTATTATATTTTTATACTGATATCCGCATTTGTTTTTTTAAGGCCGGGAGTAATGCTTATAGGAACGGCGTCCGCTCTGGCTTTAGGCTTGTCCGCAGATATGCAATATTATCTCGCCCTAGGCAATCACGCATATTTTTTAGCTAACCCGGACAAGCTTTTATTTTTGACTAGCATCAACATCCTCGGCGTTTTAATATTCAGCTGGCTTCTTTATAATTTTTCCGGAGAATTAAATATTCTTAGCAAGAAAATCGTCGAAAGGGAAGAATTTATTATAAGGTCGCAATATTTTAACAGAGAATTGTTCAACAGTTTTTCCCAGGGAATAATAGTGCTTGACGCCGACAACTCAATTATCTTTATTAATGATGCGGCGGTAAAGATGCTCGGTTTAAACTCCGTCCGCGGAGAATTTCTGGCAAAGGCCGGCATTATGCATAATTTCCGCATAAAAATAAGGGACATTATTCTTAATTTTCCGCCCGATATTTTAGCCGGCATAGAATCGGGAACTTATAATGGCAATATTAAAAGGTTCGAATTAAATTATAAAGATATGATTTTGGGATTCAGCCTGACTAAGATGGACGGCGGCAAACATAAAACGGGCGGATATATTATGCTTTTCAGGGATATAACTTATATAAAACGGCTTGAAATCGAATCAAAAATCAACGAAGGCCTGGCTACGGCCGGAAAACTCGCAGGATGGCTGGCCCACGAGATAAGGAATCCTCTTGCGGCAATCAATACTTCCGCCTATATTTTAAATTCGGGGAGCGTGGAATGCAACGAAAGCGATTACAGACAATTGACGGGCATAATAAAAACGGAAGTGCAAAGATTGGATAATTTGGTAAAAGATTTTTTAGGATTCGTTAAAGTAAAATCTAAAAACGGCGGAGGAGCAAGCAATATTGAAGAATTCAATCTTTTTTTATTTGCGGAAGAGTTAATTTCGAGGTTTGCAAATTCGGATAAAAAATATATAAGCGGCGGGGTAGAAATAAGCATGCGCAATAATATCGATAAGCGCACGGAAATGTTTTCCGAAAAAAGCAGGCTGGGGCAGATACTTGTAAATATACTTCAAAATGCTATACAATCTATAGAAAGAAATTCTATTAAGGGCGGGAACGAAACAGCCGGAAAAACATGGACAATAAGGCTCGGCTCAAAAATTACGGAAAACGAAAGCGGAAAAAAAATCATTTTGATTAGCATAGCGGATAACGGGGAAGGAATGGACGACTTTACACTGCGCAATGCCTTTAAGCCGCTTTTCACGACAAAAGAAGACGGATTCGGCTTAGGGTTGTCGATAGTTCATTCCATTACGGAAAGCCTTAGCGGCTCGATAGAAGCGTACAGCCGGGCGAACGAGGGGATGCTTATAAAAATAGGCATACCCATGACGCCGTTTAATCCTAATTAATCGCGGTTAGTTATATATTATATAATCCCTAGTGAATTTGAATATGGACGATAAAGATAAAAGAAAAATATTAATAATAGACGACGAAAAATCTATACTCGAATCTATTAAAATACTTCTTAAATTCGAAGGATACGATATTTTTACCGCCGAAAGCGTAAACTACGCAAAAAAACTTATCGGCGAAAATTCTTTCTGCCTGATTATTTCCGACGTAAAAATGCCGGAATCTTCCGGCATAGATTTTTTAAAATATTTTAAAGTCGAAAGAGCGGATTTAAACTCTAAATATATTCCGGTTATATTGATGACGGCATATTCGGACGTCAAAACCGGCATAGAGGCCGTAAAAGCGGGCGCCTACGATTACATACCCAAGCCGTTCGACAACGAGGAGTTTAAGCTGATTATAAAGCGGGCGCTGGATTATTTTTCCGTTTACGAGGAGTTAAGCAGCCTTAAAGCGGCGCGTCCCGCGGCGGGAGGAATAATAGGGGAATCCAACGCCGTAAGGAATGTTTTGAACGAGATATCGCGGGTTTCTTTAAGCTCCGGCACGGTTCTTATTACCGGGGAATCCGGCACGGGTAAAGAATTGGCGGCGAGATTGATTCACGAGATTTATTCCAAAAATTTATCCGGACGGACGGATATCCCGTTTGTTCCAGTTAATCTTGCCGCAATTCCGGAAAACCTCGTCGAAAGCGAATTGTTCGGCTATTTAAGAGGAGCCTTCACGGGAGCGGAAAAAGATAAAATGGGCATGATAAAATATGCGGACGGGGGCGTTCTTTTTCTGGACGAAATAGGGGATTTGCCTTTGCAGGTTCAGGTGAAGCTCTTAAGGGTCCTGCAGGAAAAAGTTTATAGAAAATTAGGTTCCAACAAGGAAGAATCCGTAATGATAAAGATAATCGCCGCCACGAACAAAGATTTAGAGAAGCTGATATCCGAAGGCAAATTTAGGGAGGACTTATATTATAGGTTAAATGCCGTAAATATTAGAATGCCTTCCTTAAGGGAGCATAAAGAAGATATTTCCGCCCTCGCGTCTTATTTTATTAAAAAATTTTCGAAAAATATAAATTCTATTTCTCCCCAAGCTCTGGCGGTCCTTATGAATTACAGCTATTCCGGCAACGTGAGGGAGCTCGAAAACATCGTAGAAAGAGCATGCATCTACTGCGGAGGCGATAGCGCATCCGGCGGGACAAAAGAAATCGGAGCTGAATGTCTGCCGGATTATGTTTTTAGAGAAAATAAAATCGAAAGAAAAGCCGCGCCATATGCGGCGGAGAAAGAAAACGGAACAGGTTCCTCCGCGGCAGGCGGCGGCGATTATTTATCGAAGATAGCGGGCATCTTCGACGCCATAAACAGAGAGCGGGGGTTATCCCTGCCGGATTTTATAAAAAACATAGAAAGAAGCATAGCCGCCGGCAGGGCTGATAAAGAAAATTCCAGGGTCGAAGCCGCAAGGAGCCTTGGCTTGTCTTTGAGGTCCTTAAGATATATATTGTCTAAAAATAATAATAAAAATGAAAGATGAATTATTTAATAGTTTTGGAATATTGCGGGACCAATTATAACGGCTGGCAGGCGCAGAACGATAATAGCGTTAAAAAGAACAAAACCATAGAAGACGAAATCTTAAAGGCCATATACGCCGCAACGAAATGCGGAACGAAATTATCGGTATCGGGGAGGACCGATGCAGGAGTCCATGCGTTAAACCAGGTCGCTAATTTCCGGCTTCCGTTCTATTACGATTTGGACAGGTTTAAAATTTCTCTTAACGGCATCCTTCCTTCGGATATATCCGTAAAAAATTTAGAAATAGTCCACGATTCCTTTCACGCTACGCACGACGCACTGTCCAAAACATACCTTTATAAAATTAATTCCGGATATAAAAGCCCTATATTATCCGACGGTTCGTGGTTCGTCAAAGAAGAATTAAATTTTGATATTATGAGCGAATCGGCTGCTATTTTTTCCGGCAGAAACAATTTCTTTAACTTTACGAAAAAAGAAAAAGGAAAAAATTCCGAAAACTATTTCAGAGTCGTAATGGGAATAAAAATTTGCCGGAAGAATTACGGATTCGATATCTTTGTCGAGGGAGAGGGTTTCTTAAGGCATATGGTAAGAAGGATAGCCGGCGGCATAGTTCTGTGCGGCGCCGGCAAAATGAGCTTAAATAATATAAAGCGCATGCTGGCCGGCGAAAAAGGAGCTTACGGTTCGGTTTGCGCGCCTCCCTGCGGGCTTTTTTTATACTCCGTAAGTTACAGGCATAAAATTTATTGTTGATATTTTATTAAATATTATTTATAATTTTATATATTGGTATATAAAAAAGATTTCATATCCGGATTTTTTATATAAAAGTGGGCTAGACCCGCTTTTTTTGTTTTATGCACGAAAATTTAATAAAAGATATAGAAAAAATTTGCGCGGATATAGCGCCTTATTACGGATGCTATATCGTGGGTGCGGTATTTCTTGCCGCAAGAAAAGACAGCGGAGCCATTTTAAGGGTTTACGTCGATGCGGACAAAGGAGTCGATATATCGTCGCTATCAAATATATCTAAAGAATTGAGCATGATTTTAGACGTAAAGGACGTTATAAAATTTAGATATACGCTGGAAGTTTCGTCTCCCGGCGTAAACAGGATTCTGTTAAAATTCGAAGATTATAAAAAATTTAAGGGAAAAAGAGTTAAAATTTCTTTAAAAAATAAGGCAGAGGGCAGGTTAAACCTTATCGGAGAAATTACGGATACATATGGAGACTGCGACGGCGGAAAGCAGGACGTCGCGATTTTTGACGAAATAGAGAAAAAGCAAAGAATAGTTTCTTTTATGGAAATCAAGAAAGGAAATTTGTTGGTCGTATAATTTTATAATATATTTATAATATAAAATAAACTAAATATATAAATAAAAATATAAATATCGTACTAAATTATAGTTTAATAACATTAAGGAGAGCGGCAAAGTGTCTCAAATTATCATAAGCGATCTGAATCCGGTAATAGACCAGGTTTCAAAAGATAAAAATATAGATAGAAATTTAGTCGTAGAGGCCTTGGAACAGGCTATTCTTGCTATTGCCAGAAAAAATCTCGGCCCCGGTTACGATTTGGAGGCTCATTTTACTGAAGAAACCGGAGAGATAGAGGTTTTTATGTTCAAACAGGTCGTGGAGGAAGTTAAAAATCCCAAAACGGAAATATCCGTCGAAGAAGCCCTTATAAACGACCCCGACGCAATTTTAGGAGACAGCCTGGGGCTTAAAGTCGAAAAAAATATATACGGAAGGATAGAGGCGCAGGTAGCAAAGCAGGTTATATTTCAAAAGATAAAAGAAATAGAATATAAAAATATATATAACGAATTTAACGAAAGAAAAGGCGAAATAGTAAGCGGACTGGTCAGAAAGGTCGAAAAATCCATGATAATAGTCGACCTAGGAAAAACCGAGGCGGTTTTACCGAGACAGGAGCAGATATACAGCGAAACGTACAAGCCGCACGACAGAATAAGAGCGGTATTATCCAATATTAAAATGGAAAAAGGCGGGCCTAAACTTATTCTGTCCCGCGCTTCCGACGAATTTTTAGCTAAACTTTTCGAAACGGAAGTTCCGGAAATTTACGACGGAGTAGTTAAAATAGCGAGGATAGCCCGCGCGCCGGGATTCCGGTCGAAAATAGCCGTTGCCACTACGAACAAGGACGTTGACCCTGTCGGCGCATGCGTGGGCATGAGAGGAATCAGGATACAGAGTATAACCAACGAACTTAAGGGAGAAAAAATAGACATTATACCTTATTCCGACAATCCCGCCAAGTTTGTCGTGAACGCTTTAAGTTCCGTGGAGGTTTCAAGCGTTGCCGTAAACGAAGATTTAAAATCCATTACCGTCATAGTTCCGGACGACCAGCTGGCGCTCGCCATAGGCAAGCAGGGGCAAAACGTAAGGCTTGCCACGAAAATTACCGGCTATAAAATAGACATTTTAAGCGCGTCTAAAGTCGGCGCAAAAGACAGGACGGCGTATAAAGACCTTATGGAGATACCCGGAGTGGGCGATATTACCGCAAAACTTTTATTTCAAAACGGCTATGTTCAGGTAAACGATATAGCAAATGCCGATGCGTCAAAATTGGCCGAAGACATTTCGGTGGATATAAAAAAAGCCCAAAAGTTCATAGCCTCCGCCGCGGAATATTTGGAAAAAGTAAAATCGGATATAGCTCTTAAAGAGGAGATAGAAAGAGATATTAACTAAATTAAAAATTAAAAAATATGACGGATAATCAGGATATAGGAAACAGGGAAGATAAAAAAATGGAAGAGAGAAGGGTTTCAAAAGGCGTCATAAGAAGAAGAGCCAGCAAGGCTGAGCCCGTTGAAGAAAATAAGGCAGCAGCCGCAGGCGCTTTGGCGCAGGAAAGCCCGCAGGCGGCAAATATCCCCTCGCCTAACGAACCTTCCGCGCAGGTTAAACCGGCAGTACGCGAGGCAGCCAAAGAAACTTCCGAAGTATTAGCCTCCAGAGGTACGGCTTTAGTTTTGGAAGTTAAAGGCGTTAAAAAATCCTCGGCGGCGGAACCGGCCGCAGAAAAAGAAAATGCCTATCCTCAGAAAAAGGGTTTCAAAAAAGGCGAAACTAAAAAAACAGCCGCTCCGGCAGTCGGCACAAAAGACGTTTTAAGCGTAATAAAGACCATGGATACGCTAAAAGTAAAGAATATAGCCGAGGAAGCGGCGGAATCATCCCTGCATAAAAAACCGGTAAAAAAAGAAGATATAAAGAAAGGCCCGCCCGTAAAATTTTTTAATAAGAACGAAAAATTTATCGATACTTCCGAAGAAGGCGAATCCTTTATTTTCAGGAAACATAAAAGAAAGTTTGGAGGCAAGGCGCGTAAGCAGGCGCCGCGCATTCAGCAGATAATACCGGAAAAAAGGGCGTCGAAAAAGGTAATTAAAATAAGCAGCGGAATTACGGTAAACGAATTATCGCAGGCTCTGGGCGTAAAGGCGTCCGAGGTTATAAAAAAATTAATGGACGTAGGCATTATTGCCGCTATAAACCGCGTAATAGATATAGATGCCGCGTCTCTTATCTCTTCGGAATACGGATATACCGTCGAGAACGTCAGTTTTAACGAAACCATCGCGCTCGAAGAAGCCGCCGACTCTCCCGAATCTCTCGTGCCGAGAGCGCCGGTAGTCACGGTTATGGGTCATGTGGACCACGGCAAAACATCTCTGCTCGATGCCATAAGAAAAACAAACGTAACTTCCAACGAAGCCGGAGGCATTACTCAGCATATAGGGGCTTACAGCGTTAAGACGGACGATTCGATGATTACTTTTCTCGATACCCCCGGCCACGAAGCGTTTACGGAAATGAGGGCGAGAGGAGCGGGCATAACGGACATAGTGGTCCTTGTAGTCGCCGCCGACGACGGTGTTATGCCGCAAACCGTAGAAGCCATTAATCACGCCAAAGCCGCAAACGTTCCCATTATCGTTGCGATAAATAAAATAGACAAACCGGGCGCCGAACCGTCGAAAATTAAAAACAGCTTATTAGAATACGGCCTCGTTTCGGAAGAACTCGGCGGCACTACTCTTTATGCGGCAGTTTCGGCCAAAACGGGTCAGGGGATAAAAGAACTTCTCGAACTTATTATACTTCAGGCCGAGATTTTAGAATTAAAAGCAAATCCAAATAAACCGGCGAGAGGCACGGTCATCGAAGCTAAACTCGATAAAGGCCGCGGTCCGGTAGCTACCGTCCTGATACAAAGCGGCACTTTAAAAGTAAACGACAGCGCGGTATGCGGATTATATTACGTCAAGGTAAGGGCAATGGTAGATTACATGGGAAACAAGATAGAATCGGCGGGCCCTTCTATTCCGGTAGAAATATTCGGACTGGAGGGGGTTTCTTCACCCGGCGACAATTTTATTGCCCTAAAAGACGAAAAAGAGGCAAAAAGAATAAGCTTGGAAAGGCAGTTAAAGCACAGGGAAACCGAGCTCAGCTCTACCGCCAGATTGACGCTCGAAGGATTATACGCAAAGATAAAATCCGGAGACGTCAAAGAGCTCAAGCTGATAGTCAAGACAGACGTTTACGGTTCCATGGAGGCGCTGATACAGTCTTTTAAAAAGCTTTCCAATCCAAAAGTAAAAGTCAACATTATACACAGCGGAGCTTCCGCGATTACCGAAAGCGACGTAATGCTTGCGAAAGCCACCAACTCTATTATTATCGCTTTTAACGTGCGTCCGGAATCCAAGGCCATGTCTCTCAGCGAAAGCGAAGGAATAGAGATAAGATATTACAGCGTAATTTACGACGCCGTTAAGGATATTAAAGATGCAATGGAAGGACTGCTTGCCCCCATAGAAAAGGAAAAAATTACTGGCAAGGCCGAAGTTAGAAACGTCTTCACCGTTCCAAAGTCCGGAACGGTCGCCGGCTCTTTCGTGCTGAACGGCTTTATTAAAAGGTCGTCGAACGTCAGGCTTTTAAGGGACAACGTCGTTATATACAGCGGTCATATAAATTCATTGAAAAGATTCAAGGAAGACGTCAAGGAAGTCCAGTCAAATTTCGAATGCGGTATACTTCTGGAAAACTTTAACGATATTAAAACCGGAGACGTAATAGAGGCTTACGATATAGAATATATCAAGCAAACGTTGGAATCTTCCGTCAGCCAGAAGCCGGAATCCATAGCGGGCGCCGTTGAACAGGCAAATATTTGACATATTAAAGAGGGAAAATTAACGGTTTGATAGAAAGAAATAAAAGAGTAGCGGAATTGATAGCAAGAGAAGTTTCCCTTTGCTTAGAATTTGAAGCGAACGATAACAGGCTGAAGAACGTTACAATTATAAACGCCGAAATTTCGAAAGACTTAAAGTTCTGCAAGATATTTTTCAGCGTATTGGGCTCCGAAAAGGAAATAAAAAAGGCATTAAGAGGATTCGAGAGTTCAAAAAATTTTATTAAAAAAAATGTTTTTTCCAAAGTGCTGTTAAGAGTGGTGCCGGAAATAAGGTTCGAGTACTACGGCGGACTGCAAAAAGTTTCGGATATCAACGAAATTATAAACCGGCACAATTCTGAATTAACGAATGTAAAATCAACGGATTCAAACGACAATAATTAACTAAACTAAACTAATATAAAACAAATTAAACTAAAAACAACCAAAACCTTATGGCATCGGTAAAAAAACAATATTCGGAGCAGGAGCTAAAAACGCTTAACGAAGCCTCGGCCGCTATTTTCCGGACGATAGAAACGTCTAAAAAGGTACTGATAGCAACGCACGAAAATCCGGAAGGGGACGCTATAAGTTCGGCCATAGCCATGGGCCTTTTTCTGACTGCGTTAAACAAAGAAGTCTATCTTTACGATAAAGACCAGATTCCAAACAACATAAAATTTTTACCGGGGTCGGAAAAATTTTTAAACGAATTTCCCAATGAATCCATAGACCTGCTTATCGTCGTCGATTGCGGAGAATTTTCGCGCATCGGCTCTAAATACGAACAGCTTTCCGATATAAACAAAATAATCAACATAGACCATCATTTTACCAATACCGGTTTCGGACATTTAAATTTAGTGCTTCCCGACGCAAGTTCTACCGGAGAGGTCCTTTTTTATCTTTTTCTGGCATACGGCGCTTCCGCCTGCAAAGCCTCTTATTCTCCGTACGATAATTTTTTAGGAGACAAATTCAGCGAACCCCTTCCGTGCGACCCTGACGAAAGAAAAAATATATTGTCTTTTATAACCGGCGATATAGCGTTATCTTTATACACCTCTATTTTGACCGACACGGGTTCCTTTCATTATTCTTCGTCCAATAAAAGGTCTTTTTATATATGCTCCGTTTTGAACGAATACGACCTGGACCCGTCTAAAATCGCCACCGAAATTTTTGAAACAAAACCCGCCGAGATGTATTTTTTGCTCGGGAAAAGCCTTTCAACCCTGGAATTTGCCTTAAGCGGGAAAGTCGCTTCTATGACCGGAACCAAAAAAATGATAGAAGACGTCCTGAAAGACGGAGGCGGAAACAGAATTAACGGCTTGTACGAGAATTTCGTAAATTATCCGAGGTCGATTCAGGGAGTAGAAATAGCCATATTTTTCAGGGAAACCGGACCTGGACAGTACAGGTTGAATTTCAGGTCTAAAAGCTACGCAAACGTCGCCTACGTCGCCGAAAAATTTGGAGGGGGCGGACATAAATTTGCCGCGGGATGCAAAGTAAGCGGCGATTTAAGCGAAATCAAGAAGGAAGTATATAAATATTGCGGCGAAGTTATATAATATAAATTATATATAAATTATGAAAACGTATAAAAATAACGGAATAAGCGGGATTCTCGTCATAGACAAGCCTGAAGGCTTAACGTCGTTTAAAGTGGATTCCTTAATAAAAAAAGAGCTTAACTGTTCCAAAGTCGGACACGCCGGAACTTTAGACCCGTTTGCGACGGGCGTACTGCCGGTTCTTTTAAATAAAGCGACCAAGCTTCAGGACAGCCTTATAAATATCCCAAAATCTTACGAAGGAACTTTCAGGATAGGCATAAGCACGGATACGCTGGACGTTTCAGGCGCCAGGAACGGCGAAAGAAGCGTTTCCGATGCGGAAATAAAAAACATAGCCGGATATTTGAGCGGGCTCAAAGGGGAATTCGTCCAAAAAATACCCGCTTTCAGCGCCAGAAAGCACAAAGGAGTGCCTTTATATAAATATGCGAGGAAAAATGAAAGCGTGGTATTGGATAACCCAACGTCCGTCGTCAAGATTTACGATTTTGAGATAAAATCTTATCTCAACCCGTATATCGACTTTAAATGCACGGTTTCAAAAGGAACTTACGTAAGGGCGATTGCGCAGGACATAATGGATAAATTCGATATTCCCGCCCATCTGTGCGGCCTTAAGAGGACAAGCGCCGGCGGATTCGACATTTCGGAAGCGTTGCCTATCGAATCATTAGAAAAAGGGGCTGATTTCATAATAGAAAATTTAAGGCCGGCAGACGGCGTTAATGGCCATAACGTCGCGAAGGCAAAGATAGCGTAAATAACATAATAACTATAATATATCCTTAAGGGGGTTAACTAAATGCCGATTTCAAAAGAAGAAAAAAATGCGATTATCCAGAAGTTCAAGACTCACGAAAGCGATTCCGGTTCCGTTGAGGTGCAGGTTTCGCTGCTTACCTACCGTATCAATTTATTATCGGAACATTTTAAAAAGTTTGCCAAAGACCATCATTCAAGAAGGGGACTCTTAAAAATGGTCGCCAGAAGAAGGCATCTGCTGGATTATTTAAAAGGCAAGGACGAAGCAAGATATAAAACGCTGATAGAAGCGCTGGACCTTCGCAAGTAAAGTTCCGAAATCGAAATAATTTAATTTTTAAAAGAAAATTTACAAATTAAACGAATAATTTAAATAACAATAAAATAAAAGTAATTTATTAGATTTAATGCCGCTATATTAAATATATTAATAATCGATATATAAATATGAACATATTAAATCTTACATAGGAGACGAGATGGTAAGCAATACATTAATACTGGACGGTAAAAAAATAACTATCGAAACGGGAAGGCTTGCAAAGCAGGCATCCGGCAGCGCTTTAGTCACTATCGGAGATACAAAAGTTCTTGTTACCGCATGTTTGAATAAAAACGTAAAGGAAGGAACCGACTTTTTGCCTCTGACGGTAAACTATGTCGAAAAATATTATGCCGCGGGGAAAATACCGGGGGGCTTTTTCAAAAGAGAAGCAAGGCCGACGGAAAAAGAAGTCCTGACTTCAAGGTTTTTAGACAGGCCCATAAGGCCGCTCTTTCCCGATAATTATTTTTTCGATACGCAGATAATTGCCACTGCCGTTTCTATGGATAACGAAAACGACCCCGATATGGCCGCCATGCTCGGCGTTTCTTTTTCTTTAATGGCTTCCGAAGTTCCGTTCGGCGGACCTACCGCAGGCGTGAGGATTGCGAGGGTTAACGGCGGCTTTATTGCCAACCCGTCTTACAAAGAGCTTGAATCCAGCGACATGTTTCTCATAGTCGCGGGTTCAAAAGACGAAATAACGATGGTAGAAGGCAGTTTCGACGAATTGGACGAGGAAGAGCTTCTTTCTGCCATAGAATTTGGCCACGGCAAGATAATAGAATTAGTCGATTTCCAGAATAAGATGCTGTCGGAAATGACCGTTAACAAATTGGCGCCGGAGGATGTTAAAATACCCGAAGGATTGCGCGAAAGAGTCGATGAAATCGCCCGCGAAGATTTGTCTAAAGCTTTAGAAATATCGGCAAAATTAGAAAGAAACGAAAAAGTCGAGAGCTTAAATTCCAAGGTTATCGAACTGCTTAAAGAATCCTATCCCGGACAGGAAGGAACAATCGCCGGAATAATGGAATCCATTCAGAAAGACCTCTTGAGAAGCAAAATTATAAATGCGGGCAAAAGAATAGACGGAAGAGGTTTAAGGGATATAAGGCCAATTGCCTGTTCGGTAGGGGAGCTTCCCATGGCGCACGGCAGCGCGGTTTTCACCCGCGGGGAGACGCAGGCTCTTGTCGCCGTTACACTAGGCACAAAATTTGACGAACAGATTATCGACGCGCCCGAAAAAGAATCTACAAAAAGGTTTATGCTCCATTACAATTTTCCTCCTTTTTCGGTCGGAGAAGTTTCTCCTTTAAGGTCTCCCGGCAGAAGAGAAATCGGCCACGGCTCTCTTGGCGAAAAAGCGCTCAGATATGTTATTCCGCAGCCAGATAAATTTCCTTATACTATAAGGATTGTTTCGGAGATACTTGAATCCAACGGTTCTTCTTCGCAGGCGACTATCTGCGGGGCCACTTTGTCCATGATGGACGCCGGCGTTCCCATAAAAGCCCCCGTTGCGGGAATTGCCATGGGTCTTATAAAAGAAGGAGACAAGGTTGCAATACTTTCGGATATTCTGGGAGACGAAGACCATCTCGGAGACATGGATTTCAAAGTTGCCGGTACTTTAAAGGGCGTAACGGCGTTGCAGATGGATATTAAGATTTCCGGCGTAACCAAGGAAATTTTAAGAAACGCCCTTTCCCAGGCGAAAGAGGGCCGTCTGCATATACTTGACATTATGCTTCAATCGATAAAAGAGCCCAGAAAGGAAATGGCAAAAAACGCTCCGAGAATTATCACTATCAACGTTAAACCAGAAAAAGTCAGAGAGGTTATCGGTTCAGGCGGAAAGGTTATAAAGGGCATAGTAGAAAAAACAGGGGCAAAGGTGGATATAGACGATGCGGGAAAGGTTACCATTTCGTCGTCGAACGGCGAATCCTTGAAACTTGCGGTGGCCATGATAAACGATATAACGCAGGAGGCGGAGATAGGCAAAATTTATTTCGGCAAGGTAAGAAAAATTATGGATTTCGGCGCTTTCGTAGAAATATTTCCGGGAACCGACGGACTTGTCCACATATCCCAGATAGACGTCAAAAGGGTCGAAAAGGTATCGGACGTTTTAAAAGAAGGAGACGAAGTAAAAGTCAAAGTTATAGATATAGATAAAGCTGGAAAGATAAAACTTTCCCGAAAAGAAACTTTATAAATAACACAGGAAATAGAATATAAATATATATGGGAAATTTTAAGAAAGAGGTTTTAAAATCAGGTATTACTTTAATAACGGAAAAAAAATCTTATTTTAATTCCGTAAGCATAGGATTATGGGTTAAAACGGGTTCGGTTTGCGAACCGGCGGGATTAAACGGAATATCCCATTTTATAGAGCATCTGCTTTTTAAAGGAACCAAGAACAGGACGTATAAGGATATAAACAGGGAAATAGACCTTATGGGCGGCGCGCTGAACGCATTTACGGGTACGGAGCTGACCTGCCTGTACACTAAAGTTTTATATAAAAATTACGACAACGCCGTTTCTCTTTTAATAGACCTTATGTTCAATTCCCTGTTTCCGGAAGACGAAATAGAAAAAGAAAAAAGCGTAGTCCTTCAGGAAATATCCGGAGTCGAGGACGACCCCTCCGATTATTCCATGGAGCTTTTTCATAAAAACTTCTACGGTAATTCGCCGTACGCTTTTCCTATTCTGGGAACGGAAGACACGATAAAAGATTTTAGCAGAAAAAAAATCATGGATTATTATTATTCGCATTATAATCCTCAAAATATAGTCATTTCGGTCGCCGGAAATTTCGAGCATGATAAAATGGCCGATTCCATTAACAGTCATATGGATAAAATAGGCTCTAAATTCGATAGCAAGACGGAGCAAAAAAAATTTGAAACGGGTAAAATTTACGGAGATTTTTTCCATGAAAAAGATTTGGAGCAGACCCATTTTCTTATAGGACTCGAAGGCATTAACAGGTCCGACCCCGATTTTTTTTCAGCGGAAGTTTTAAACACTATTCTTGGCGGTTCGGTCAGTTCTAAGCTGTTTCAGGAGGTGCGCGAAAATAAAGGACTTGCATATTCCATTTATTCCAATGCGGTTTTCCATAAATTTGACGGCTATTTTTATATATACGCGGGCGTTTCCCCCAAAAAATTCAAACTTTCCAAAAAGCTTATTTTCGATATAATAAACGGAATAGTCGACAGCAATACTTACGACGGCGAAATACTGAATGCAAAAAAACATATTTACGACGGTTTTCTTCTGGGTATGGAATCGACGAGCCAGATAATGAACCGTAATGCGGTAAACGAAATTTACGAGAATAAGTATATCCCAAAATCTCAGGTTTTGAAAAAGATAGATAAAGTGGACGGAGCGTCGGTTAAGAGAATCGCGGAAAGGCTATTCTCAAATAAGTCTGGCAGGAATATTTCCGTTCTCGGAAAAATATCGTAAACATAAAATTATATGGACGGAGAAATTTATTATCCCAAATCTTACGACGTTATATACAGAGCGGGCTACATAATCGGCTTTGCGGGCATAGCACTGTTCGTATATTCCTATGTTTTTTCGTACGCGCAGGGCTTTTGGGCGGGGATGCCGGTTTTTTACGCCGGGTCGCTTATTTCGTCTTCATTTCTTCTTGTATGGAAGAAAGAGATAAAAATATTTATACTGTCGTGTGTAATTTCTGGGATTATCGCCGGAACGGCGTATGTTTTATTTTTTAAAAACGCCGAGGTTTTAATAGTTTCCGCAGGACTTGTTCTTGCAGGACTTTCGGGCCTGTACGGGAAGGAGGCCCACTGCTTTCATTTTGCGGAAGGCTGGATTTTAATGTGGTCGTTTCCTGTTCTGGTTTTTGCCAATTTATTGATTTACGGGTCAAATTTGGAAAACGGCGAAGCGGTTCACTTTATTTTTTCCGCCGTATATATTATAATAACCGTTCTGGCTTTATCTTTTTTAATTAAAAAGTTAAGGCAGCCGCTAATGCAATTTTGCCAGAATTAGAATTAGGATTAAATATTTTTTTATTGAATTATGACTTTAAAGTCATTATAATGTTAATATATGGCGGAAAATAATATTTTAGATAAATACGATAAATACGATAAATACGAACTGATATTGTCCTCGTCCAGAAAGTTAATCGAGGATATAGGGTTCTCCGCCCTGACTATGGATAAAGTCGCGCATAAAGCCGGAATAGCAAAGGGGACGGTCTATCTTTATTTTAAGGATAAAAACGAACTTATGGAAAAGGTTCTGTCCTCGGGTTTCGAAAAAATGTTCGAAAAAATAAAGGATGCCGTCGGGAAAGAAGAAAGCGGCATTAATAAATTAAAAATGCTTATCGGCGAAAATATCAAACATATTTACGAAAACAGATATTTTTTTAAAACTATTTTTTTAGACGAGGTAAACGTAGTTTTTTTAAAAAAAAAATCCAAGGAATCGTTTAACCTCAGAAGAAAGAGATATACCGATTTTATAGCCGAAGTAATAAAATCGGGCATAGAATCTAAAGAATTCAGAAAGGATTTAGACGTTTCCAAAGCCGGATATATGCTTGTCTCTATGATTAAGACCAGCGCCATATACAATTTTATGAACGACAGGCTTGAAACGACCGCTGAAACAATAGAAAAAGATACCCAAGAAATATTAAGCCTGTTTCTTCACGGGATTGCCGTAAAATAATTTAATCGGAAAAATGGTCGAAAAAACCCATAAAAATTACAAATGGATAGTTCTCGCCCTTGTCGTCGTATCGTCTTTTATGGCAATCTTGGACGTCAATATAGTAACCGTGGGGCTTCCGAAAATGATGTCGCATTTCGGCATAAACGTTACGGACGTCGAATGGGTAATGATAGCCTATACTATCGCGTACTCGATAGTTATACTCCCCATGGCATATTTCAGGAGAAAATTCGGCATAAGATATCCGTTTATCGCTTCCATACTGATTTTCGTAGTTGCTTCGGCTCTGTGCGGATTAGCCCCGACTTTTACCTACCTTGTCATATTCCGCATATTGCAGGCGATAGGGGGCGCCGGACTAACGCCTACCGGTTTAACGCTTCTTGCCGAGGTTTTTCCTCCGGACGAAAGAGGCGAAGCAATGGGCATATGGTCGATAGGCGCTATGGTCGCTCCCGCCGTCGGACCGACGCTCGGAGGATACCTCGTAGATTACGTGGATTGGAGGTGGATTTTTTACGTGAACGTTCCCATAGGAATCATTTCTATACTGGGTTCGTTTGCGATTTTGCCGCATGATATTCCGGTAAATAAATATTTAAAAAAGTTCGATATTCTCGGTTTTTTATTTATGTCGGTCGCAATGGGCTCTTTATTGTACGCGTTAAACGAAGGGCAGACTTTCGGATGGAGAGCTCCGATTATAATACAGTCGGAAGTAGTCAGCGGTTTTTCGTTTGTTTTTTTTATTATAAACGAACTGTTCGTAGAAACGCCCCTGTTAAATCTGAATATATTTAAAAATTACAATTTCGTTATAGCTTTTATAGTTAATATGATAAGGGCGGTCGGACTGTTCGGAGCCATGTTCCTGCTACCCCTTTTTATAGAAAACGTATTAAATTACAATGCGATGAATGCCGGAATTTTAATGGCTCCTACGGCGGTAGCGGTCGCTTTCGTTTCTCCGTTTTCCGGAAAAATATCAGATAGAATCGGCCCCAAGTATCCTCTTTTCATAGGATTATTGATAGTGGCGGCTTCCATGTTTATGTTCGACGACCTTTCCCTTAATACAAGCGTTTACGACGTAGTAATCAATCAGCTTATAAGGGGGGTAGGCATCGGACTGTTGAACGCCCCGGTAATGAGCGCGGCTTTAAACTCGGTAAAAACGGACCTGCTGCCGGAGGCTTCCGGTTTGATTCCGGTATCGCTTCAGGTCGGGGCATCGTTCGGAATAGCTTTTATTGGCAACGAGCTTGCGGTAAGGCAGGTTTATCATTTAAACCAGTATGCCGGAGGCATTAAATATAATTTTTATACATACCGTAACGTAATAAATTTTATAAACGGGGAACTTGCAAGCAGGGCGCCCTCATACTTAAGACAGGGAACCGTTTTTCCAAGCCATTCGTTAGGTTTTTTTGACGAAATAGTCCAAATGTTTGCCGCTACCGCTTCATTCGGAGATTCTTTTGCCGTACTAGGCTATATAACGCTCGTCGGGGCGGCGGTGGCTTTTTTCATAAAAAATAAAAGGCACGGCAAAAATTAAAATTTTTTTAAAACTCTTTAGAAGCGAATTTTTCAAACATAAATTTGTCTTTATAAAGAAAATTCCTCAGGATATATATTTTTATCGTTCTTATATGTTCGCCGTACGGCGTCTTTATGTCTATTTTTTTTATGAAAGAACAGCTTGAAAAGTTCCTGCACAGGCTTTTTTCCAACTTATTGCCGTATTTTACGTTGATAACGTAAAGAAAGTTCCGGCCTTTTTTATTTTTAAAATCGTTCCACAACGAGTATTCGTTGCTCCTTATAAAATAGTTAAAAGAATATGTCTGAGGTTTTCCTTTAACGTAATAAGCCAGTTCGCTTGCAGTCTGAAATCTTCTTGCCGCGATAAGGAGATTTTCCTTTTTATTAGCCGCAATAATTTTGCTTATATCCTCCCCCATTTTTTTCCATCCAAGCATATCCCTGAAAGGGCTTTTGCTGATTTTAATATTTATAACGGGATTCATAACCGGATAATAAGGCTCTATAAAAATAATCAAAGAAAAAACCGCCCCGACTAAAAAGGAAAATCCGTAAAAGTAGGCCATTATTTTTTTAATTTTATCGGAAGCAAGATTAGAGTGCAATCTCAGCGCCATAATTAAAGACAGCACAAAAGCCGGAAAATATAGAAAAACAGGCCAGTTCGGTTGAACCGTAGTTTTTGCGCACTGATATATAAAATATAAAAAAGGAATCAATGCGGACAAAGAAAGCGCCTTATATACGTCGTTTTTTTCTTTCAAGCCCAGATATAGGCCGGCAAAAGACGAAACTATGATGATTATAAACAGAAAAGGCGATATTATGCCGGCCTGAGAACCTAAAAATAAAGAAAAATTCGATAAAAAAGCGTTAAAATCCGCATATTTTCCGGAAAGCGTCAAGAGATGCCTGAAGGATACGAAATCGTTCAGGCGATTCCATATAATTACCGGGGAAAAAATTATCGCCGACAATAAAAAAGCAATATAAGGCTCTTTCTTTAAAAAATATTTGCGGTATTTATCGCTAAACGCAAGAAACGCGAATACTATCAAGTAAATAAATACCGCCGTATATTTGCTTAAAAGGGCAAGCCCGGTCGAAATTCCAATTAAATACCAGTAATAATTTTTATCCGAAATAATGAAAAATAAGAGCAGAAAAACCGTCAGCGAAAAAAACAGCATCTGAAGATTTCCGTAAACGATCAGGATAGAGCCCACGTTTAAAATGGGAATGGCGTTTAAAAGAACCGCCCACGCAAGGGAAAGAAAAGTTTTTCCGGTAGTTTTTTTTAATAGGATATATGCGAAAAGGGAGAGAAGAAGCGATATTGCTGGAGCCGCGAGCCTTATAAAAAACTGCGAGTCCGTCCTTCCGAAAAAAGTGGTAAGAGCTATGGTATAGGCAATCATAGGAGACATATCGTAGTAAGAAAGCGAAAGATGCCTCGACCACTGCCAGTAATAGGCTTCTTCGGGAATCAGGTCTATTTTTGCGATAAGGAACAGCCTGATTATAAAAAGAATGAGCAGCGCAGAGAATAAGGCGTATTTTGTTATTTTGTTTCTGTCCATGGTTTATAATTTTTAGAAACATTATACGATTTTTAAATTTAAAATTAAAGAAATAAATTAATGGATATTTAATAAAGACCGTATTTAAACCATGCGAATTTTTTATAATTTTCGCATTAAATAGTAAAAAATCTGTTAGTAAAAAATCTGTTAGTAAAAAATCTGTAAAAAATCTTGACAAATAATTAAATTAAAGTTATTTTATTAATAACGCAAACCCGGTCGGCGCATCCTTATAAAAAATGTTGTATTGCGGACATAATTTTATTTAAGTAAAGCCATAAGAAAGACGATATAATTTAAATGTTTGGCAGATGATTGCGGTACGATAAAATTGCCTGAGATGCCGATTAAAGCGGCGAGTAAAGGCTATAAAAACAATTTATAGGGGCGGTAATGTTTTTAAAATTTGGCATCGGCGCAAAAATAGGCTTGGGAATCGATATAGGTTCCAGCTCCGTAAAATTGCTCGAACTATCCAAGTCTGGACATAAATATTATATCGAGGCTTTAGACGTTATCGACCTTCCCGCGGGCGCGGTAAGCGCGGGCACGATAAACGACGGCGCTTCGGTCGCCTCTTTCCTGAAAAGCTCCCTGTCGAATTTAGGCGTCAAAGAAAAAAAAGCCGTAATCGGGATACCCTGCAAGCACGTTATTATAAAAACCATCGAAATACCCAAAATGAAGCCGAGCGAGCTTGAATCGTCAATCTATTACGAGGCCCAGAGGTACATAACTTACGACATGAACGAGGTTTTTTTCGATTATGTCGTGCTGGGCGATTCCCCGAACGATCCGGCCAACAATTTGATAATGATAATTGCGGGAAAAAAAGACATTATTAACGACCAGATGAATTTTGTCCGCGAATGCGGACTTAATCCTTATATCGTGGACGTCGATTGCATCGCCATAGAAAATATGTTTAACTTCAGTTATCCCGAAGAATTCGACGAACTTGTGTCCATTGTAAAAATAGGCGCATCGGAAACCAACGTCCATATCGTCCAGAAAGGGTTAAATCTGTTTAGAAGGGATATCCCCATAGGCGGCCTTAACATTACCGAAGAAATAGCAAAAAAATTTCAAATCGACGTTAACGAAGCCGAAAATATAAAAATCGGAAACGCTGGAGAAAAGGGCCCCGATTTTCTTTCCGATTATACGACTTATTTAGGCATGATATTGTCCAGAATCACTTCCGAAATTCAGAGGACTATCGACTATTTTGCCGCAAACAACGACAAGCAGTATCCTAAAAAAATTTATTTGACCGGCGGTTCAAGCAAACTTAAGGGCATTTCGGAGGAGATAGAGACTAATATCAACATTCCTGCCGTGATTTTAAATCCTTTCAGGAATGTATTGTTCAAAGAGGACATAGCCGAAGACAAGAGTTATTTTTTCGGCACCGCCGTGGGATTGGCGCTTAGGGGAGTAGAATAAGAGGAGCGGAATAAATTGATTAAAGTCAATTTAAATAAAAAACAGAAAAATATAAAGATAAAATTCGAAACTGGCGGCCTGCTTCCTTATTTCATAGCGCCGGTAGTTTTGGCGGCTATTGCGGTTTTTTTGCTTCAATATTCGATGGACAGGAAAATTAACGATTTAAACAACAATATAAAAATATACAATAACAAGACGACGGAGATAATGCCTCGCGTGCGCATGGTAAACGAAATAAAAGCAAAAATATCGCGGATTACGCAAAAAATTAACGCTATAAATACGTTAAAAAAAGAACAGATAGGCCCCATAGGCTATATTTATCGCCTTACCGCCTCCATTCCGAGGTTTTCATGGATTAATTCCTTAAAATCGAACAACGGCAATTTAACGATAGACGGAATAGCCTTGGACGGCCAAGTCGTATCTTTGTTTATGGACAATTTAAACGATTCGGGATTTTTTTCCAACGTCAGCTTGGTTCAGACTACGGAAGTAAAAAAAGAGGGCTTAAGGCTCCAGAATTTTAGTTTGACGATGAAAGTGAAAAGCAACGCTATTTCTATGAATAAAAAATAAAGCATGATAAATTTAAAATCGATTAAAGCGAAATTGAATTTTAAAAATCCGGTATTTCTCGGCATAGCGGTAAGTCTGGCTATTTTTATCGTTATAATAGGAATTTACGATTATTTTATATATTCCAAACTTAAGATAAAAGCGGCGCAGAAGGAAGCGGCGTTAAGCGCCGTAAAGACAAAATATGATTCCTATCTGGTTCTTGTGAAGAGCTATCCGGCTTTGCTGGCGCAGGAAAAAAAGCTTAATAAAGAATTCTCCGGCCTTCTAGACGAGCTTCCGTCAAAAAAAGACATACCTCAGCTTTTAATGAAAATTTCTAACTACGAAAAAATTCTCGGACTGAATTTAAAAATGTTTAAGCCGGAAAAAGGAGCGGCCGAGGGTTTTTACAGAACGGTTCCCTTTTCTATGAATATTACCGGAAATTTTTATAACGTCTATAAGTTTTTCTACAAACTCGCGGTTATGAAAAGAATCGTGGACGTGCATAACGTTTCTATTTCCGGAATGTCTAAGAATAACGAGGTTTCGGCCGGTTTTAAAGGAACGACTTTTTCTTTTATAAAAACCGTTCCCGCAAAGCCGGTAAATACAGTTAAAAAAACGGGGGGCGCCGTTAAAAAATGAATAAGCGTTTATTAAATTGTAAAATTCAGTTTTTTTTACCGGCCGTGTTTTTAATATCAGCGTTTTTGCTTTCTTTCGCCTGCTGTCCCGCAAGGTCTTTCGCCAAAAGCAATTCCGTTAAAAAAACCGGCGCAGGAGGCAAAACCGATAAATCAAAACCTTTGGCGGGACCTACGGAGCCTTATCTATTAAAAAGAAACCCTTTTCAGACGTTTTTATACACGCAAAAAAATGCCGCTTCTTTTAAATCCGGCGAATTACCCCTGCTTCGATACGGCATATCGTCGCTGAAAGTCGTAGGCATTATGGAAAGAAGGGGCAGGTATTTCGCTATGATTCAGACGCCGAACAACAGGTCTTATATAATTACGGTCGGTTCTTTAGTCGGCGTAAACAGAGCAATAGTGCTTTCGATAAACAGCAGCGAAGTATATCTGACTGAAAATTCCCGCGACGTTTTGGGGCAGATGCATTCCACCGGCATAGTTATGAGGTTGAAATAAAATCTTGCGATTTATATAATATAATATATTATACATTAATCAGATTATAATAACATTATAATAACATAGATATCGAAACGGGGAAAATAATATGGAAAAGCGCGCGTTAAAATTTTCGGCATCGGCAATATCTATAATTGCAATTGCGTTTCTTGCTTTTTTGGCATTGTATATGTTTTCCTTGCCGGCGCCGAAAGTTGTTTATGCGGATAGCGCGGGCAATACGGGCAATACGGGCAATACGGTCGCCGCGGGTTCTGCGGACGGCGCAGGCGGTTCGGCCGGACTTTCGGACAGCCGGCCGGATACGAAAACCGTCAAGGATATTCTTGTCGACCCGACCGGCATGAGGGTCAGTTTCGATTTTCAGAACGCAAGCGTAGAAGAAGTTATAAGAATGATTGCAAAAATTTCGGATATGAACGTTCTGATAGGTTCGGACGTTAAGGGAACGGTTACCATGAAAATGCGCGACGTCCCTCTTAAGGACGTCTTATCGCTTATATTGGAAGCATACGGGCTCGGAATGGTCAGAAAGGACGGGATATATTATATAAATTCGAACGCGACGATTGCTTCGGTAATTTCCGCCGAAAAAAACGCAAAAGCAATTTCGGAACCTAAAATTACGAGGATTATTCCGGTCAATTATGTTTCGACCGAAGGGCTTATAGATAAAATCAAATCCGTTCTCAGCCCTCAGGGAAAGGTTATGTACGACAAGTCGCTCCACGGTTTGTTGATAAGCGATATTCCGGAAAGCGTGGCAAAAGCCGAAAGATTAGTAAAAATGCTCGATAAAAGAACTCCAGAAGTAGAAATCGTCGCAAAAATGGTAGAGGTCAGCAAAAACTATTCCAATGAATTAGGAATAAACTGGAACGGAAGTTATCTTAACGCGGCTCCGGGTTCTTCCAACGCCGCCTTAACGCCTAACTATCTTGGGGGGGAAACGACAGGCTCTCCGTCCGGCCCGGGTCTTAACCCTTCTCTTACGACCCAGGCTTCGCCGGGAACTTTTTCGGTAGGAATATTAAACTCGTATGCCAGCATAAATGCGACACTTCAGGCGCTAGAAAGCTTGTCTAAAGCAAAATCCATAGCTTCGCCTAAGGTCACGGTTTTAAACAATCAGACCGCAACTATTGAAAAAGGACAGACGCTTTATCTTCCGGGAGTTGCCGGCGTCGGCGCAACGGCGGCCCCGCAGGCTATTACCGCGCAGATTTCCCTTCAGATAACCCCGCATATCATGAATAACGGCAACGTCAAACTCGTAATTAATTCATCGAATAATACCGTCGCTCCTCCCGTTTCCGGCG
The DNA here is from genome assembly GCA_021784835.1 of bacterium. The sequence goes on along the minus strand of JAJYHI010000049.1, from coordinate 28,871 downwards.
CTCAGGCGACCCTCGATACCGAAAGCGCGAATTCTACCGTTATAATAAAAAACGGCCAGACGGTCGTTATGGGCGGAGTTTACCAGATGAGCAAAACCGTAACGAATAGCGGAATACCGTTGCTAATGAACGTGCCGCTGTTAGGCTGGCTTTTTAAATCCCGCAACATAAGTTATTCCAAAGACGAACTGCTTATATTTATTACGCCGAGAATAATAAAGAGTTGATATTTAATGCTTAAAGACGTTCAAAATTCAAAGGATAAAAGAGGCATAGCAATAGATAAAGTCGGTATAAAAAACCTTCATTATCCTATATCGGTTCTCGATAAAGCAAAATCATTCCAGCATACGGTAGCAGACATAAACATGTACGTGGACCTTCCGCATTATTTTAAGGGGACGCATATGAGCCGCTTCTTAGAGATTTTAAACGAACACAGAGGCGAAATAAGCATAGTCAGCTTCCCCGATATTTTAAGAAAAATTAAAAAAATTTTGAATGCCGGTTCGGCTTCGGTCGAAATTGAATTTCCTTATTTTATAGAAAAAACCGCTCCGGTCAGCGGGAAAAAAAGCCTGATGGAGTATATCTGCTATTATAACGGAACGATAAAAAGCTGCAGCGAAAAAAACCGTAAGAAGGAAAAGACGCCGGAATTTAATCCATGCGTATTTTCCGATTCCGATTCTTCTGCCGTTGCCATAGACGCCGGCTCCGACGAAGAAAGCGTAATAATAATCGGCGTCAAGGTGCCGATAAACACTCTTTGCCCTTGTTCTAAGGAAATATCAAAATATGGGGCGCATAACCAGAGGGGCGTCGTTTCTGTTTCGCTGGAATTTTCCAAGCTCATATGGTTCGAAGATATAATAGAGAACGTCGAATCATGCGCAAGCTCACCGATTTACCCGCTCTTAAAGAGGGAGGACGAAAGGTATTTGACCGAGCGCGCGTATGAAAATCCGATGTTTGTCGAAGACGTGGCAAGGTGCGTGGCCGCAGTCCTTAAGAAGAATAAAAGTATTAAGCGGTTTAAAGTCGAGGCGGAAAACTTCGAAAGCATACATAATCATAATGCTTATGCGATGATAGAGGGGTAAATTTTTTTCAGGCAACCGCCCCGTCGGCCTAAGGCCGACACCCCTCCTTATAAGGAGGGGAGCTAACAAATCCGGCATATTTTATATTATATTTTACATTAAATCCGGCATATTTTATATTTTGCATTATATTTTCAATATACGTTTTTCCATAAAAGGATTCGGTAAATTAAATAATATAAACGTCTATAAGCTCCCCTCCTTATAATGAGGGGAGTTAACAAATCCGGCATATTTTATATTATATTTTACATTAAATCCGGCATATTTTATATTTTGCATTATATTTTCAATATACGTTTTTCCATAAAAGGATTCGGTAAATTAAATAATATAAACGTCTATAAGCTCCCCTCCTTATAATGAGGGGAGTTAACAAATCCGGCATATTTTATATTATATTTTACATTAAATCCGGCATATTTTATATTTTGCATTATATTTTCAATATACGTTTTTCCATAAAAGGATTTGTTAAATTAAATAATATAAACGTCTATAAGCTCCCCTCCTTTTTAAAGGAGGGGTGTCAGGCGTCAGCCTGACGGGGTGGTTTAAAAAAGGAGTCGTAAAAAAGTCAGATTTGTTTTCTTATGTTAGCGTAATAAATATCAAGGAGATATGAAAATGCTCAGATTTTTGACTGCGGGCGAGTCGCACGGCAAGGGGCTCGTTACTATAATAGACAACTTTCCAGCGGGCGTTAAAATAAACGAAGATTTTATAAACGAAAAGCTGAGGCTCAGGCAGTCGGGATACGGAAGGGGCGCAAGGCAGAAGATAGAAACGGATAAAATAGAGTTTTTATCAGGTGTCAGGGGCGGTTTAACGACGGGCTCGCCTATTTCGTTTTTTATAAAAAATAAGGATTACGAAAACTGGCGGGACAGGATGGACGCCTTTAAACCCGTTCAAGAAGAAAGCAAAATCCATACTCCGAGACCGGGGCATGCCGATTTTGCCGGCTCAATAAAATTTGGATTAGACGATATAAGAAATGTTTTGGAGCGTTCGAGCGCAAGAGAAACCGCGTCGAGGGTTGCTGTCGGGGCTGTCTGCCAGATATTCTTGAAAAATTTCGGCATCGAGTTTGCTTCTGCGGTTCTGAGCATCGGCGGGGCGGGAATCGACGCGGCTCAAATTTCTGCATTGGGAAAAGAAAGGCAGGCAGAAAATGGGTCGGAGGAAAAGGCGCCAAGCGAAAAAAAGATGCCGGAATCGAATTGCGGCGCTTTTTTTTCATCAGACGCCAATCTTTTCGACGAAACGATTATGCAAAATATCGAAAATTCCGAACTCCGCATGCCTTATCCCGAACATGAAGAAAAGACAAAGGCATTTATCGACAAGATGAAAGCGGAAGGAGATACCGCAGGCGGGATTATAACCGCCAAGGCGAAGGGCGTACCCGTAGGTCTGGGCAGTTTTACGCAGTGGGACGAGAAATTGGACGCCCATATATCGATGTCCGTAATGAGCATACAGGCAATTAAGAGCGTCGAAATCGGCGCCGGAGTAAAATCGGCTTATCTGAAAGGTTCGGAATGCCACGATTCGATTTATTATAACGATAACGGCGATAGCGATAATAAAGAACAAAGGGGTCTGATTTCAAATCAGACCCCTTTGTTCAAAGTTGGCGGCGGCTTTTACAGAAAAACCGGCAATGCCGGCGGCATAGAAGGCGGAATGTCGAACGGAGAAATAATAAGCGTAACCTGCGCGATGAAGCCCATACCCACTTTAATGAAACCTTATCTCGATACCGTAGATTTAAATACGGGCGAAGCAAAAAAAGCCTTTCTCGAAAGGTCTGACGTATGCGCCGTTCCTGCGGCGTCAATCGTCGTCGAATCCGCCCTCGCTTTTTCCATATGCTATTTTTTCCTCAAAAAATTCGGCGGCGACGGTTTAGCGGAGATTAAAAGAAACTATGACGGGTATGTGAAAAAATGAGGGTTGCAAACTTGATTTTTATTTACTTATTGAATATAATTTAAGATGTTTATAGTCGATGTTAATACTAATAATAGATATTTAAATAAACGATAAATTATGAAAAAAACAAACGCAGAAGCCAAGATATATGATGCATTCATTAAAAATTTACATCCTGAATATATAACAGATGCGCAAGGCAATAAAAAGTCTGTCGTATTATCTATGTCCGATTTCGAAGAATTATTAGAAGATATTAAAGACCTTGAAATTGTAGCAGAAAGGATAAACGAACCAACCGTATCGCATGAAAAAATAATTACAGAATTAAAACAGAATGACATCTTATAATTCTTATAATATTAGATGGAAAAAGTCTGCAAAGAAAGAATTGTTAAAGATAGACAAATCTATTATTCCGTTAATAATTAACGCAGTCGAAGATTTAAAAACAAATCCCTTCCCAAATCAATGTAAGAAATTAACAAACAATGATTTTATATATAGAATTAGAGTAAAAGATTACTGTATTGTATATTCCGTTAGTGAGGATATCTTGACTGTTGAAATTATTAGGGTTAGACATAGAAAAGATGTATATAGATAGAAAAAAGATTAAAAAAAATGAAAATAAATAGGAATATTGTCCTAATCGGCTTTATGGGGGCGGGGAAGACGGAAGTCGGGAAGATTATTGCAAAAAATAAAGGGCTTAATTTTATAGATTTAGACTGTTTAATAGAAGCGCAAGAATGTATGACTATTACTGAAATATTTAAACAAAAAGGCGAGAATTATTTCAGAAATCTCGAAGCCGAAACTTTAAAAGAATTAGATAAAAATAAATCAGATTTATCTAAAATTTTAAAAAAATATTTGAATGCAAGTAAAGATAAAGGAAAAGAAAAAACAGTAAAAGCTGTTAACTGCGAAAATTCCATAATGACCGGTAAAGAAAGTAAAAATTGGGTAATTTCGACGGGCGGAGGCATGCCGATGATTAACGGCAACATGAAACTGCTGAAAAACATCGGAACGACGCTCTATCTGAAAGCCGATGCAAAGACTATTTACGAAAGGATAAAATCCGAAACGCACAGACCGGTTTTAGGCGAAAAAGGATTTACCAAAAGGACGGTTTCCGAAAAACTTAAAGAAAGAGAGAAATTTTACGGGCAGGCCGATATGACTATATATACTGAAGGGTTGGCGGCACCGGCAGTAGCGGAAGAAATAGAGATTTTTATTAATTGATGAACCACACCTGCAGAAGTAAAATATAAATTAAAGTTTTTAAATAGTCGTGACGATTAAAATATGAAAGGATAGGTTATGCATCTAAATAATTTAGAAAATATGAGATAAAAATTAATCAAGGAGGTGAAATTTAAGATTTATTATTATTTAGTCGATGTTATCTAAATGGGCGAGGTGTTAATCTATTCCAAAAAATAAGTTTTAAAAAAATAAAGTAAAAAATTAATTAAACAATTCCGGCACGGATGCCGGAATAATTTATCACGGAGGATAAAATGTACAACGGTTTATTTATCAATTCAAACCAGTCCGCAGTAGTCGCGGAAGACAATCTTCAAAACACTAATAACTCATTAGGGGAATCATTAAACAGGCTTTCCAGCGGTTTGGAAATTACCGGAGCATGGGTCAATCCGTCAGGTTACGAAATCGCTCAGACGTTAAATGCGACTTCGCTCGGTCTCACTCAAGCCACAAACAACGCAAACACCGGAAATTCCCTTATCAATATCGCTTCCGGCGCGCTTGCTACTATTCAGGGCATGTTAGGCACTATGCAGTCTCTTGCTACAAATGCCGCGAACGGAACTAACAGTACAGACAACCTTGCTGCATTAAACAGCGAGTTCGTACAGCTTTCTTCGGAAATTACCCAGATAGCCGATTCTACGAACTTTAACGGACTTAACCTGCTGAACGCTTACGGAAGCGGATCCATATTTTTTTCGGGTTCTACCGTTTCCGGAGCGACGACTACCATTTACGGAACCGACGGAACAAGCACGACTCTTGCCAATCCGTCAACTTTTACGGGAACTGCGACGGCAATGACCTTAAGCGGAACTGCTTTCGATTCTTATTCGGCATTGACCGGAGCCGCAAGCGAAACCCTTACCAGCAACGAAACCGTTTACGCCGGATTATCGGGAACGAGCACATTCTATACCGGAGGACAGACGGCAATTACGCAATATCTTTATACGACTGCCAGCACTTCAGATACAATCGCCTCTACATCCGTAATTAGCGGAAGCACTACATATTTTTTCGGTTCCGCATCAGGAAGCACCGTCTCAGGACTCAACACTACATATCAAGGCGCGGAAACGATTATTACCAACACGGCTTCGAGCCTTACGAGTACCGTAGCGGATAACTACAGCACTTATGCGAACGTCAACAATGCAACGAGCACGTTTACGTTTCAGATAGGGCCTAATTCGGATACTACCAATAACCAGATTTCTGTTGCAATCCAAGGTGTTTCGGCTGCATTGCTAGGACTCGTATCCAACGGCAACGTCGTTTCTTCATTAAATAACGTGAGTTTGACAAACGCTTCCAGCGCGTTAATCGCTATTTCGGCGGTCCAAAACGCTATAAATCAGGTTGCGGGCATAAGCGGCCAGCTGGGTTCGTATCAGAACAGGGTTACCCAGATACTCGGGAATCTTCAGACCGAAAATACGAATACGCAGGCTGCCTATAATATCATAATGGACGTAAATTTCGCCTCAGAGATGTCGAATTTTACATTGCTTTCAACGTTGGCGCAATCCGGCGAGGCTATGCTTTCACAGGCTTCGCTCGTTCCCCAGGGGCTTTTAACCCTATTGAAATAAATAGCGGTATCAATAGGACAAGTATTCAATATATCCGGGAGGATAAGTTAGTTTATTTCTCCTCCCGGATTTAAACGTAACGAAAGAAATGTGGTAAATTATGAGCCAGCCATTGTTAAACATAAACGGTTTAGATATTCAAAGCCAGATTATAAATCAAGCTAACGGGTTGAATCATCCGTCGGTCTTGAATAGCGGAAATAATATAAACGACAGTTCTCAAACCGTTAATAAAAACGATAATAATATTCAAAACGCATCGTCCGGAAACGGTAATTCGCAAAATACCGCAAATAATAATTCGGTCGATAATAATAAGACGAAACAACAGGAACTATCTAATCAGATACAGTCGGATATTAATCCTTCCCCAATGCTTTCACAGGCTATTCTTTTTAAATGGGATCCTAGCGTAGGCGCAGGAGTGGTTACTATAGTGGATTTTAAAACCGGAAAGGTTGTAGCCCAGATTCCGCCTGAACAGGTTTTAAAAACTATGTCCAATTACCAGAAGGGTTCTATTTACAATAAGCAAATGTAAATGATTAGATTCAAATATGTAAATTGTAGATGTAAACAAATATTAATGATATATCTTTGCGTTTTTTCGGGAGATGATATAAATGTCGATTTCAAGTTCGTTTCCTAATCAGGGGCTTGTAGTATTAGGAACCGGTCCTTCATCGGGAATTAATTATACGACGATACTTAATGCTTACCAGCAAAGTCTGTCTGAGCCTATAACGCTTATGCAGAGCCAGGAAACACCACTAAATAACCAGCTTTCTGCCTGGCAGACTATAAGTTCGGATATTTCCAATTTAAGTTCTGCGGCGCAAGTCCTGGGAGAACCTTCGTTATTTCAGACATATACCGCGTCTTCCAACAACACGGCTGTGGCGACAGCATCGACTTCGTCTTCCGCCATTGCGGGAACATACCCCGTAACCGTTACATATTTAGCCCAGGCAAACGTCCAAGCTTCCAACGGAGTAGCTTCAGTTTCTTCATCCGTTGGGAACGGAACGTTCGGAATTACCGTTAACGGGACTACTACGAATATAACCGTGGATTCGTCGAACGACACGCTCCAAGGCTTAGAACAGGCAATAAACAATGCCGGCGCCGGAGTGACTGCTTCTATTATTAACAACGGGAATTCTACGGACCCTTATCAACTCGTTTTAGAAAGCAATAATACTGGAACTAATTATTCTATTACTTTTCCAAGCAATCCTACCGGATTAACTTTTTCTTCGACCCAGTCCGCTCAGAACGCGGCCTTAAATTACGAAGGAATAAACATCCAGAGTCAGTCGGACACAGTTTCCAACGTTATTCCCGGGGTAACTTTAAATTTATCTTCGACGGGTTCGGCGAATATAACCGTAGCGTTGGATAATTCGGCTATAGACGCTGCGGCCAGCAGTTTCGTAACCTTATATAATCAGCTAATAGGGGATATATCTACACAGCAGTCGTATAACCAGACTACAAAATCTCTTGGACCGCTTGGCGGAAACGCGTCGCTTTCGCAATTAGTAAATACGCTTTACGGATATATCGGCAGCGAGGCGCCTACCCTTTCTGGAGATGCGGGCCTTCCTTCGACATACGGGATAACTTCCAATTCGGACGGCTCGGGAAAAATTTCACTTAATACTTCTACATTAAATTCTATGCTTTCTTCGAATCCCCAGCAGGTTCAGCAATTCTTCAGCGCGCTGGTCAACGGGTCTTCAAGTGCGGACGGCGTTTCAGAATCCGCAGGATTGACTTATTTTTTAAATTCATACACCAATCCTGCTAACGGCGTAATTAAATATAATGAAGCTTCAATTAATACCCAGCTTGCGAGCATGAATAACCAGATATCTCTTCAACAGGCAATCGTCCAGCAGCAGATGGGGATGTACACGAAAGAATTTTCAAGTTTGGAATCGTATATAGGACAGATGCAAACAACTAACTCGACGCTGACTAATTCCATTAAACAGATGGTAAATACGGGCGCTCCATAAGATTATAAAAATTAATATAAAATAATGAATAAAAAATATACAAAAAAGACGGAGGAATTTAAAAATCATGTTAAATCCAGCATCGAGATATGAAGCCGTGGAGGCAAACAGTTTAGACCAGGGAACATTAATAATCATGGCTTATGAAGGGACTATAAATTTTATTAAAACGGCTAAAGAAAAACTCGCGCAAAACGATTACGCGGGTAAATCGATAAACATTTCGAACGCGGTAGCCATAATTAACGAATTAAACAACAGGTTAAATATGGAAAAGGGCGGAGAAACCGCTAAAAATCTAAATAAGCTTTATACTTTTTTATCTTTTCACCTTACTACCGCCAATCTAAAGAAAGATTTGTATAAATTGGACGAATCCATCGCCATCCTGGAAAATCTTTTAAAAGGATGGAAAATAATAATAGAAAAAGAAAAATTTAATAAAAAATCGGATGCAGGCATGACTATTAATACAAATATGGCAGTTATGGCCTGATGGACAATATCTTTATTTTTCAGATAAGGAGAATAGGGGACTTCTTCCAGTCTATCCCATTAATAAACGGCCTTTATAAAAAAAACCAGGACGGGAATGTCCCCGGGAAGATAGACATAGCAATAGACGAAAGCCTTACGGATATAAAGCGGCTTTTCAACGATAACATAAAACTGCATACTTTAGAAGAATTAACTTCTGCCGGAAATACCGACCCCTCTTTAGACAACTTTAATCCATCTCTTTTTTTTAATTTTTTAGATAACTACCGGCCTTATATTTCTAAATTTTTAAAAAAATACAACCTTGCGGTTAATTTAAACCATGATATAAAAACTTCGCTTTTTATGGACTTTTTCGACGATGCCGAAAAAAAAGGTTTTATATCCATTAACAAGTCGGAGAAACCCTCGGACGCCATTTTAAGGAAAGGAGCGCCGAATTATCTTTATAATTCCATTAAAAACCGGAGCCTTAATAAAATCAATATCGTGGATATTTTTTCTTTTATCGGTCTTGGCATGCCGGCAGAAATAAAAAAAAAATACGAAGCTTTTAACCCGGAGTATTTAAATTTAGATAAAAAAAGGATAAAAAAAACCCCAAAAAGTAACCGCAAATTTAGGATTTGTATATCACCGGGCGCTTCCTCGATAAAAAGAGTCTGGCATCCGGAAAGTTACGCCAGACTGATTGAACTTTTACTTAAAAATATAAATTCAGAAATAGTCATAGTAGGCGCTGCCGGAGAAACAGGAATTGCTGCCGAAATCAAGAAATACGTTCCCTTGGAAATCGCACACATGGTTCTGGATATAACCGGAAAAACTTCTCCGAGCGAAATTATATATTTATTAAAAGACTTCGATTTAATCGTTTCTGCCGACACGGGTACGCTTCATATTTCGCAGGTTTTAAACGTTCCCGCCGTTTCCGTTTTCATAGGAAATTCTAATTTTTACGAAACGGGCCCCCATTTAAAAAATTCTTACGTTATTTACTCGAAGGCCGAATGTTATCCTTGCTTAGAGAATGAACCCTGCCGGTATAACTTTGGGTGCAAAAGAGACGTAAATCCCCAGGACGTTTTTCATTTAGCCGAAATGATTTTAGACGGAACTAAAAATAAAGCTGCCGCAAAAATTATCTCCGGGAATATAAAAAAAGGGAATTTTGAAGCGGCCGTTTGCAAACATATAGGCTCTATCCATTATTTTCCTTTAGTTAAAAAAGAAATCGGCAAAAACGAACTTGCCTCGGAGATATTAAAATTCTCCTGGATTTATGTTCTATCGGACGTAGCCGTAAACCCGGATTTAAACAGAATCTTGCAATATACTAAAAAATATTATAAAAATAGTAAAAAGGCCGCGGTCATTTTAATATCTGAAATAACTTTCATTAAAAGCGTTTTCGAAAACGGCAAAAAATGTTTTGCCCGTTCCGAAGGCTACAAAGGAGAATATTTTAAGAAATTTGCGGAGTCGGTAAAATCTCTCGGCTACAATTACGGTTATTTGAAACTGGCCGTAGATTACTTCATCGACGAGGCTGTTATTCCGGATGCAGGATATTCCGAAAAACATAAACTCAAAATTTTATCTAAAGCTTTTAACGATATTATTTTGCTTTTAGATACGGCCCTCGAAATTTTAGGAAGATTATAACTATGGATTATTCAGACGATAAAGGCTTGAATTTTGAACTTGTCCAGGCGAAATTAAAAAACGCCCCGTCTTTCAAAATTAACGGTATCACCGTTCATTCAGCTTATAACCCGGTTTCGGAAGGGAAAAAGTGGGCGGAATCCGCAATGGAAAAAATTACCGGGAAACCTGAATCGGTAATTATTTTTGGCCTCGGATTCGGATACCATATAAAAGCTCTCGTGGAACTCCTGAGAGAAACTTACGGCGTTAAAATTACCGTAGTCGAACCAAGCGCAGAATCATTTGATTATATAAAGGAAAATATTGAAATATCAGATTTTTTGGAAAAAAACGGCATAAATGTTTTTGTGCCGGACGCCGAAAGTTTAGACGCTCAAAAAATAATAGAAAAACTGGAGATGAAAGATAGGGGGGCTTTATTTTTCGAGCTCGCATCCTATAAAAATATTTTTCCCAAAACTTACGATTTAATATATAAGTCTTATAATATAAGCCAGTTTTTCAGCCCTCCGGCTTTTAAGGTATTGATAGTTCAGCCTATGTACGGCGGTTCTTCCACCATAGGCAATTATATTTACAGGGCATTTTTAAACTGCGGATACAATGCTAAAATAATCGACTTTTCGAGGTTCTACGACGGTTACAGGTATCTTGGGGATTTTACCAAAAACGAAGACCATGTGAATTCTTTACGGCAGCTGCAGATTAATCTGATGTCTGAAGCGCTTCTTTCGTCGGTGTTAAACGAACCCCCGGACATGGTGCTTTTTATGGCGCAGGCCCCGGCGGCCGAAAGGGTGATTCTGAAATTAAAAAGCATGGGAATAAAAACCGCTTACTGGTTCGTGGAGGATTTTCGCACTATTACCTACTGGGGGAGCATTGCAAGGCACGTCGATTATTTTTTTACCATTCAGAAAGACGCTTTTTTTAAAGAATTGGAAAATTTGGGCATTAGTAATTACCGCTACCTTCCTATGGCCTGCCTGCCAGATTTTCATAACAAGATAGCCGAAAGAAACGAATACGACGAAAAACGCTATGCCTGCGATGTAAGCTTTGCGGGGGCAGGGTATTTCAACAGAAAAAACGTTTTTGCCCAGTTATTGGATTTTAATTTCAAAATATGGGGCAACGACTGGGCGGCCGAAATGCCCCTGAAATTGTTTATACAGGAAGGCGGGAGACGTTTTTCGGAAGAAGAAGCCGTAAAAATTTATAATTATTCCAAAATAAATATAAATCTACATTCATCGATGTGGCACTGGGAAATAAACCCCAACGGCGATTTCCTTAATCCAAGGGTTTACGAGATACTCGGCTGCGGCGGGTTTCAGCTAATCGACAGGCGCAGTTATCTGGAGGGTGTTTTTGAAGACGGAAAAGATTTAGTCGTTTTCGACAGCGTCAGCGATTTAAGAAAGAAAATAAGATATTACTTAGACCATGAAGACGAAAGGAATGCGATTGCCGAACACGGCTACGCGACGGTAAGGAAACTCCATACCTATGAACAGCGCGTCTCGGAAATGATGAGCGTTATTCTTCTGGATTCTTACGAATCGATAAAGCCGAAGCTTATACTTCGGCGCGAAAATATGTCCCGGCTACTTAAGGAAACCGAAAGCAATCCGGAACTTCATGAACTGCTTTTGCATTTCTCCGATAAAGAATCCTTATCTATCGGAGAAATGGTGGATTACATCAGGCGGGGAAAAGGAAGGCTTTCTAAAACAGAAGCTATGATACTTATGCTATGGGCCGCAAAATCGAAACTGATAAAGCTTGGTTAATTTATGGAACCAAAAAAAATTCTTATACTGAATCTCACAAGGATGGGGGATATAATCCAGTCAACCCCTTTTTTTAAGAAGCTTAAAATTGCCTATCCGGATTGCCGCATTACCTTGGTGATATCTACCGAATTTTCCGAACTTGCTCCTTTTATTCCCTACATTGACGAAATTAAGAAAATTGAAATAATAGGGCTCGCTAACGCTATAAATTCATCCAACGTACAATTTAATTCCGAAGTTTACAGGGCGGCTAACGCTATATTAGAAGGAATAAAGGAAGAAACATGGGACATCGCCATAAATATGTCCCACGACGAGTTCAGCGTTTATTTTTTATATATTTTAAATTCTAAAATAAGTATCGGGCTTTCCATAACGCGCGAAGGAGCTACGGTTTCCAACGATAAAATGACGAGCTATCTTTTTTCCGCCGTAAAGTACAGAAAGGCCAGTATATTAAACCTGGTCGATATCGACAAAAGATGCCTTGACGGGATTATGAAGAACAAAATAGACGAAAACAGTACAAGAGGACTTTACCTTAAGGTTCCGGAAAATAATGAAATAAAAGATAAGTCAAATAAATACAGGATAAATAAAGGAGATATACTGGTTTCTTTCGCAATAGGAGCTTCCTCGCAATATAAAAGGTGGCATATGGATTATTTTGCCGACCTTGCCAAAATGCTTTTGAACCACGACGAAAGGATAAAAATAGCCATTCTCGGCGCTCCTTACGATATAGATAACGGCAATTATATAGAAAATATCGTCAGGGACGGAAGAGTTCTCAATCTTGCAGGCAAGACTTCGCTTTCCGAACTTATCGATATAGTCGGAGGAAGCAGCCTGCTCGTTACCCACGATACGGGTACCATGCATATCGGAGTGAGCTTAGGGGTTAAACTTATAGTTATTTATACCGGACACGTAGGATTTATGGAAACGGGGCCTTACGCCGAAAACAGGACGCTTGTTATTCCTGATATAATATGCTTCCCGTGCAGTTTCAGGATAAACTGCATGGACCCGGTCTGCAAAGGGCTTATTAAACCGGAATACGTTTTCGATATTGCAAAAATGGAATTGGATGAATCTGCAGGGGGTGCTTTTTCCGATTTCGAAAAGAGGCGGTCTGCGCTTTCTAAATATAAAAACAGCGGTATAATACCGTACATATCCAGATTCGATTCAAACGGCTTTATAGACTTTTTGCCGGCGGTTAAAGGAACGCTTAATTTGAAAGATTTAAAGCTGAGAATTTTAAAACTTGCATTAGAGCAATTTTATGAAAAAAAACCGGGAATAGCGGACGAAAATGAAATAATTGTTTTCCTTAAGTGTTTCGACAGGATGGATTATGCCTTTATGGCGGATATAAATGAGGAGCTCAGGACGGTAGATGCAATGATAATGCTGTGCGAAAGAGGAATGAGCGAAGCCAAAAACTTAGCCGGAATAGCGGTAAAAAGCCCGTTTGAACTGGATAAAATAAATAAGGGGACCGATATTATCAAATCCATTGATTTTGAATTAAAGTATATGGCATCCCCTTTCGACGAATTGGCTCTTTTAAACCAGATACATACGATTAACCAGAATAATTCCGTTAGCTACGATATATTCGGAATTTCCATAGATTCCCTTAAAAGCTATTCAGAAGCCAAGCTCCTGTTAAAAATATTTAAAAAAACGGGGTTATTTATTTTGGATAAATTAATTGAATACGACGATTCGAATAAAATTAAATTTTTTAAGAGCGAAGCCGCTGACAGCGGCAATTCAACATTAATTAATCGGGAGGCAATAGATGAAGCTGTATATTGATGAAAAGCTGTCGGACTTTCCAGTCGAAGCGCAATCCATGCATGAAATCCTTCATAATAACGTCGGAAAATTAATTTCTCCCGGATTGGTAGTAAAAGATATTTTTGTGAACGGAAAAAGTTACGGCAGTTTTTTAATGGATGCCGAAAAATCAAAAGCATTCAAGGTATCCGAAGGGGACGAAATAAAAATAACCACTATGGACCAGAAAGAACTCGTAATAGGGTCGATAGACGCCGCGGCCGCTTTCATGAAAGAATTAGACAAAGGCATAACAAGGGCTACAGACGAGATAAAATGGGGCAACGCGGTATCGGGGTTTAACAACTTTGCCGGATACCTTAAAGGCATAGCGGGGTTCGTCCAGATTATGGAAAAGCTTTCCGAATTTTTAAAGATAGATTACAATAATTATATATTTAACGGAAAGGACGTTCAATCCTACTTCGGCGACCTGGAAAAAATTTTATCGTCCATTCTTGCCACCCAGCTGGAACAGGATTTCGTTTTGCTGGCCGACGTTACCGAGTTCGAGCTTAAGCCTAATATAGAAATATGGATAGGCATACTGGGAGATATGAAATCCAAATTGGAAGGTTTCGGTAAATAATTTTTCAAGCAGGTGATATGGATATTTCTTTAAAATTTAAAACAATCGCGGATGTTTTTAAAGAAGGGGTCGGCCATACCGAAAAGTTTAAATCCTGCATTCACAGCGGTAATGCAGGAGATATAATATATTCGCTTCCGACGGTTAAAAAACTCGGAGCCGGGCATTTTATCATGAACGCGAGTAACGCTCCTGGATTCGGAGCAAGGTTTTTAGACGAAAAAACAGCATTTTCCCTTATTCCTCTTCTTTTGGACCAGCCATATATAAAGAGAGTAAGCATAGTTTTTATGAATAATCCGTTTCCGTCTAATTTTAAAACCGGAAATGGAATTCTTACGGTAATGCCTTATCCGCTCGAATATATGGAAGAATATTTAACTGGAGCCGATTATATACTCGATAAATTCAGGCTTGCCGATACCAATAATAACCATTTAATTTTATGCCACTCCCAACCGTTCGGAGTAGAAATAAATCCATCGGAAAAATGGTTGTATCTTGCAGGGGAGGATAATAAAAAAAATGCGGACGGGAAGATAAGCAATCCATCCAATCATAAATATCGCATAGTATTGGCCCTGACCCCAAGATACCGTTCTAAGAGTAAAGAATTCTGGGCGGACACGCTAAAAGATTTCAAAGACGATATTTTGGCCATAGGTGTTCCTAACGATTTTGCAGATATTTCGGGAATTACCGATAAATTCATTACCTGCAGAGATTTTCTGGAACTTGCTAGAATTATAAACGGAGCGAATTTATTTATAGGCAACCCCGGCATGTCTTATGCCGTAGCGGAGGGACTAAAAATTCCCAGGATAGTCGAACTCCCAGGATTTCCTAAGAATGCGTATCCATTGGGCGAAAATGGACATATCGCCCCCGAAAGCGTCGAAGAAACCAAAAAGGCCATAAACGATATATTAAATAAAAACAGAGATACCGATGATGTTAAAGCATTTTTGCCAAATAATGATACCTATTCTTCGGCAAACATAAATATCAAAATAAGCGTATGCATTCCGGTTTTTAATCATAAAAAATATATCGCACAGTGCATCGAAAGCGTGTTATTGCAGGATTATAAAAATATAGAAATAATTATAAGCGACAACTGTTCGACGGACGGAACAATAGATGTAATAAAAGGATACCTTTGGGACGAAAGAATAAGGTTTTATCAAAACGAATCTAATATAGGAATGGTTCGCAATGCTGAAAAAGTTTTATATTATGCAAAAGGCGATTTTATGGTTTTTCTTAGCAGCGACGATTACTGGTCCGATCCGACTTTTTTATCTCAAGTTGCCGACAGGATACATGCCGATAACGATTTAATAATGGTCTGCGGCGGCAAAAAATATTTTAAGGAAGAAGGAAATGTAACCCGGATAGATGATTTTTCAGATAACACAGACTGTATTTGCGACGGAAGACAGATTATTCTGGGGGGAGAGCCGGCGTGGAAGCCTTTCGAATTGGGGGCGATATTAATAAAAGCAGATTCGGCCAAAAAAATATTCGATTTTAGATATACTCTTCCTGGAAACGATGTTTTGTATTTCTGGAAATTATGTCTTCAAGGAAAAGTTTATATTTTAAGAAAGCCGTTCCTTATGTTCAGGGTGCATGGGAATAATGCCGGCAGGGGCGATTCAATAGACTATTTTATAAAAAATTTAATCGGCAATTCTTTAGTGCCTATAATTTTTTATAACGACATAAAGAATACCGATTATTTTTTAAAAATAATAATTAATAAATGGTTAGTAAAAAATATAGTTTTATTAATGATAGGCCCATGGGGATGGGATAATTTTTCCGTTCTTAAAAATGCTTACGAAAGTGAATTGGCCAATAGGGGATTTTCAATTTCAGAATTTGGAATAGAATCCTTATTAGGAAGATTGCGTAAAATTAAAAACTTTGAAGAAAAGATATATTATTCACCCGATAATATCACCGAAGATTATTTGGGGGACCCGGATGGCGGATTAATGTCGGTTATCAATAATCACATATTAGCGCATTATCAAGTTAAGAATACCGATTATAAAAATATCTTAAAAAGCGACAATATTTTGAAACAAAAAATTGCCGATTATTTAAAAAAGGACTTGGAAGCAATAGGCGGCATTAACTACGACGGAAGAATAAAAAAAATATTTTTAGAGTCAGGCATAACGGAAGATAAAATCGGGGATTTTTTCGATGTCTTCATATATTCAAAAATATACCAGTATTTGCCGGCAAAAATTAAATATCTTAATTTTACTCAAAACGTAAGGGGCAGTCTTGACCGGATTAACGGCGCCGATGGTCCGGAGTTCAATATTCCGGATAGCATAACCGATATACATGGAAACGGATGGGTAATGAACGATGCCGATAAAACCGCACCCGATGCAGTTTACCTAGGATTCAGCCAGGACGGCCAGATAAAATATTTTTTGGAAACAAAATTGCATAAAAGACCGGACATCGTTAATAAATTAGGTTTAAATCCAGCGGGCAGTTACGGGTATCATTTCTCTATTCCTTCGGCCGCCTTTAATCCCGGCAGATACGATATCGTTTCTTTGTTCGTTACTAAAGAAAATATCATTATCTTTAATAATGGTAAAAAAATTAATATTATCCAATAAAAATAATAAAATTTAATGGAAAAAATATCGATAGCGATAGCTACATTTAACGATGAAGAAAATTTACCGTATGTTCTTAATTCCGTATGCACCTGGGCAAACGAAATTATTTTAGCCGACGGCGGCAGCGCGGATAAAACCTTGGAAATTGCTAATCGGTATGATGCAAGGATATTTGAATACCAAGGCAAATGGTCATATACCGAAGCTAAGAAAGCGGCGATAGAAAGAGCCACAAATGAAAATATTTTATTGATAGACACTGATGAAATCGTTCCAAAATATTTAGCGATGGAATTATTGTATATTGCCGAAAAAAAAATAGCGGAGACCGTATTTATCCCTATATCGACATATATAATAGGAGAGTTTTTGGACACCAATTTTTTTACACCGGATTCCGATGCCTCCTTGAGGTTTTTCCAAAAAAGCAAGGTTAATATCTCGATATTTAATGATTTTTTATATATTAATCCGCTCCATGAGACAAAAGTTCATTATATAAAATATCGGGGCAATAACGGTTTAATACATTTTGCGTATCCCAACCCATATGATTATATCGAAAAGTTTAAAGAGTATTATAATATAGAAGCAAACGGGTTATCCGTTGATTTAGAAAAATTTATTAAAGAAAATTTATATTATGGAGTTAAAACATTTAAAATTTACGAAAAAGAGTTTTCGGGGATCAGACTTATAATATCAAAAATATTACATTTTCTAAATGCCGATAAAGCTGAAAGGAATATTCAAAAAAAAATAAACCTTAAAAAATATCATTTTATTGCCGATAAATTTATAGAAGAGTATAAAGGCGACTTATTTCAGGATTATAGTTTATATAAATCCAACTTATCTTAAAGGCTTTCATTTATATGGAGAATTCTAAATTTGGACAATGTTTATGAAAATATTTACGCAAAAAGGTCTTTTTTAAAACATATTCCCGAAAGAGGCTCAGTTATAGACGTAGGTTGCGGAAATAATTCCCCAAAAGAGTTTAGAATCTTTCGTCCTGATTTATATTATGTCGGGATAGACGTCGAAAGCTATAACCAATCGGATGACCCTATGGAATTTGCGAATGAATATTTAATCGTACCTCCGGAAAAATTTACGGAAGCTATTGAAAAATATAAAGGAAAAATGAATGCCGTGGTTAGTTCCCATAATTTGGAGCACTGCGATAACCCGTATTCCGTGTTGCAAGCAATGATTGAGACATTGAAAAAAGGAGGCATAATGTATATTTCCTTTCCTTGCGAAGAAAGCGTAGTATTTCCTTTCCGTCAGGGAACGTTGAATTTTTACGATGATAAAACCCATAAAAATGAGCCCCTTTCATGGGTTAAAGTTTTAAAATTTATTGAAGATAATAATTGCGATATATTATATGCAAATAAAAGATACCGCCCATCTCCTTTATCCTTTATCGGGTTTTTATTGGAACCGCTTTTCGCGCATAATAAAAAAACTTCAGTTCCGACCTGGTCGCTTTACGGATTTGAATCGATTATTTGGGCAACCGCTAAATAGCAGGTTATTTTAAAATATAAAAAATTAAGTTTAACAAACAATATAGAGCTATATATAATCCAATGAAGATTTTAATCTTAGCTGGCGGTTACGGCACGAGGCTGTCTGAAGAAACGGAAATTCGCCCGAAACCTATGGTTGAAATAGGCGGAAAGCCTATTTTATGGCACATAATGAAAATTTACAGCCGCTACGGATTTAATGATTTCGTAGTTTTATTAGGTTATAAAGGATTTTTTGTAAAAGAATATTTTTTAAATTATTTCCTGCATCAAAGCGATATAACTATAAACCTTTCCAATAATAGTACGGAGTTTAATAACGTAAGAACGGAAAACTAGAAAATAACGCTTGTCGATACAGGTATAGAAACTATGACCGGAGGCAGGATACTAAGGAGTAAAAATTATATTGATAATGAAACATTTATGCTGACATACGGAGACGGAGTAGCGGATATAAATATTAAAGACCTTATACAGTTTCATAAACAACACGGAAAAATTGCGACCATGACAACTATTCAGCGGACGGAAAATATGGTTCAGTGGATATTAATAGAAAGAATCAAATTAAAAATTTTATAGAAAAACCTAAGGGCGATCATTCATGGGTTAACGGCGGTTTTTTGTATTTGAACCGAACATATTAAATTATATAAATAATGAAGATATGACGGTATTAGAACAAGACCCGCTAGTTAATCTTGCTAAGGATGGTGAGCTTATGGCATATAAACATAGAAAATTCTGGAAAGCCATGGATACCTTAAGGGATAAGTATTATTATTTAAATCAGTTATGGGAAAAGGTACGGCTCCATGGAAAATATGGTAAATATAACATAAAGAAGTTTAACCTATATTTAGGTTTTAGATATATTCATATTCGTAGCTTCAAATTTACGATTGGTTAATTTTATATTTTAAATTATTATGAAAGCGCAAATTAAGCCCCGGATAGAATTAGAAAACAGGACAAGGCTCGAAGAGGTTATACCTCTAAGAACGCCATTCGTCATTTTTGTGGATCCGGCCGATACCTGCAATTTTAAATGTAAATTCTGCCCCACGGGAGACAGGGATCTCATGAAAAAGACACCAGGCAGGAATTTTGGGATAATGGACTTTGAACTTTATAAAAAAATTATCGACGATATCTGTGAATTTGAAGAACCCATCAAGGTTTTAAGGCTTTACAAAGACGGAGAGCCTCTGCTAAATCCTCATTTCGCGGACATGGTGAAATATGCAAAGGATAAGGGCTGCGCCGAGAGGATAGATACAACGACCAATGCTTCATTGCTGACAAAAGAAAAGAGTTTAAGAATTATAGAAGCCGGACTGGATAGAATTAACATATCTATATACGGTGTAGATAATTACCAATACAGAAATTTCTCAGGTTATGATATAGATTTCGATAAACTCGTGGACAATATAAGGTTTTTTTATGAAAACAGGAAACAATGCAAAGTGCTTATAAAAATCAACGGAGATATATTAAGCGAGGAAGAAAAAGAAAAATTTTATAATATTTTTGGCGACATATCCGATTTTATTTTTATAGAGCATATTATGCCCTGCTGGCCGGAGTTTGAATTAAAAGACGTAACAGTTAATACGGAATTAGGCATTTATGGGCAGGAAATATTAGAAGCAAAAGTATGTCCGTATGTTTTTTATTCATTTTCTATTAATTCCGATGGAAGTGTCAGCCTGTGTTTTATTGATTGGCATAGAAAACTTATAATAGGTAATGTGCAGAATGAGACCGTCAAGAATGTTTGGTTTGGGGAAAATATAAAAAAATATCAAAAAATGTTTTTAAAAATGAAAAGAAAAAGCCATCCTGTCTGTAAATATTGCGGTCAATTAACGCATGGAATGCCTGATAATATAGATATGTTTGCAAATGAATTGATTAGTAAGATAAATTGAAATTATAAATCAATATGTATAAAAAAAATAAACTTAGCAACTGTGCGATTTGCAATTCTAACGAGAATGAAGTTTTAATAAATTTAGATTGCGGAAATTTTGACGGGTCGTATTTATATGAAACCGTAAAAATTATCTCTTGTAAAAAATGCGGACATATTTATAATTATATAACGGAAAAAGAATATTCAGGGTTGATTAATTATTATAATAACGAATATGCACTAATTAATCTTAGTTCTAAAGATAAATGCGGGGACAGGCCGGGCAGTTGCAATAGTAATACTTTTCTAAGGTATTCGCAATTAGCTAAACAGATTGAAAAATTTACCGACCATGAATCAAAGATGCTAGATGTTGGTTGCGCTAGCGGCGGATTTTTGTCTTACCTAAAAGAAAGAGGTTATTTTAATCTATTCGGCATAGATACTACCGAAAATTATATCATAGAAGCCGGTAAAAATAATAATCTAGTTTTAAAATTGGGCAGCGCTGAGAATATACCGTTTGAAAATAATTTTTTTGATGTAATAATTATTGACCAGGTATTAGAACATCTTGTGAACCCTGGCAAATTTTTTCAAGAAGCGTCAAAGATTCTTAAAAGCGGAGGATTAATATTCATAGGGCTTCCAGATGCAAGCCAATATGATAAATATTACATATTTGATTTTTACTGGTTTCTCCTTAGAGAACATTTACAGCATTTTGATTTGCATCATTTAAATGAAGTTGCAGGTAATTACGGCTTTGAACTTGTCGAACATAATTTAAACGAATCTCCAATGATGAGTAATAATATGATACTTCCAAATTTAAATGCTGTTTATAAATATACAGGCAATTCTAAAAAACTAATAATGAATAAAAATTTGTCAGATTTAAAATTTATAATAAAAAATTATATAGCGCAAAATAAATTAATCTTTGAAACAAAATTAAAAAAAATAGAAAATTTGGCAAAAAGTGGAAAACCTCTTTATATATGGGGCATAGGAAGAGAATTTTTTTATTTATATCAAACAACTAATTTAAAAAACTGCAATATTGTTGCTCTGCTGGATACAAATTTATATAAACAGTTAGAATGCACTTTTAAAGGAATAAAAATTAAAGATCCAACTTTAATAAAAAATATTCAAAACAAAGACGCAGTCCTTATGATTACTGCTTTTGGGCACATAGATAAAATTAAACAAGATGCGATAAAATTAGGTTTTAATGAAAGCATGATTATATATATATAATTCTGCACGTTATAATAAGACTATTTATTAATTTCATTACGAATTATTAAACAATAAGAATCAGTATTATGATTAAAAAACTAATTATACCTTCGCATATACAAATAGCTACCGTTGAAGGAAAATGCAATTATAGGTGCATTATGTGCCCAATAAATGAAAGCGAGCGGCAAAAGGTGATGGATAATCAATTTTTTACTGCTATCTTAAAAACGTTGAAACCTTATATGGCGGAGCAAAAATTTTTATCTTTACTTGGATTAGGAGAAACATTAATAGATAAAGAAGTTTGCCAAAAAGTATTTATTGCTAAAAAAATGCATTTTAAAGGTATTGGTATATTTACTAATGGCGAATTATTAACTGAAAAGATATCGGAATGCTTGTTAAAAGTGGGACTTGATTCTCTCATAGTGAGCATAGATGGCTATACTGACGAAATACAGAAATCTATCAGAAAGGGTTCTAATCTTAATAAAATTATTAAAAATATTGATGATTTTATCTATATACGCGAACAAAGTAAGTTAAAAACAAGAATTATTGTGAGATTTACAAAGCAATTTCTTAACCAAAACGAATGGGGAGATTTTTATAATTTTTGGAAGAATAGGCTTAATGTTAAATATTTAGATTCCATTTTTTGTTATCATGTTCATAATTTCGGAGGAAATAATTCTTATCTTAGAGAAGATGATATTGTAAAACATAATATTTTAAATAATTTTAAATGCGATCAATTATACGATAGATTGACAATTTTTTCCGACGGTTCTTTAGGTTTGTGTTGCGGAGACCAGATTGGAAAAAACAAAATTGGCAATGTTTTAAATAAGGATCCAGTAATTCTTTATAATGAATCACAAATTTTTAAAGAATATAGGAAGAAAATAGAGACCGGAAAGATATCGGAATTAGAGTTATGTAGGCAATGTTCTGTCCCTTATTCTATAGCAACGAAAGAAATTTGTGCGTTATAATATTGCATATAGTTAAGATTTGTTTTTCAATTTATAAAATAATATGCCCCAAAAAATATTTTATTCATTATTCCTCCTTATTTCAATATTCAAGATTTTGTGCATGAAGAAAAAAATCTATACTGCCGACATTTACTATTCCGTATGGCGTTCTATCCATAGACTCGTATTTAAAAAAGTATTCTAAATATCCTATAAATACTGAGTTATTGGATTTGAATCTTGAAATATATAAAATTATAAATCAAAATCGGTATCAAAGAAGATTATCTTGAAGAATTAATTAATCTAAAGCTAAAGAAAAAAATCGATATTATTGCAATATCCGCTCTTTTTAATACCTGTTACAATTACATAGAAAGCATCTTATCTGCCGTGAAAAAAAGAGAATAGGGGACCCTTAACAATTATGGGCGGCGGATTAGCTTCAAACTTGTATGATAAAATATTGTATGATAAAATATTGTATGATTTTCCTCAATTAGACGGAGTATGTTACGGTTACGGTGAGGGAAAGATACCTATGACGACTTAATAAACTCCGATAATTATGCTGAACTTATGAATAACCACCCGTCGTGGATAACATTGAAATCTTTAAAAAATAAAAAGATTCCAACTGCCTCATATATAGAAAATTTAGACGATATACCTATTTTTACGTATAAACTTATAGATTTTAAGTGAATATAATAACAGATCGGTCGATATTAATAATAAAAATAACAGTTCAAAAGTAGAACTTTCTATAAATTGTCGACGAAGATACTGAGTGGAAATATTATGCCGAACATTTCGGATTGCTTGATTAAAAAATAATTTTAAATATTTATGCATGGTATTAAAAAATATAATATTCTACATATAACGCCTCACCTTGGCGGCGGGGTTGGCAGAGTTTTGCTTAATTATACAGCAAGCGTTAAAAACGATAGTTGTTTTGCGCATGAAATCACGTGCATGGATTATGCAAACGAGAATGCTAAAGGTATTGCAAGCCGTGAAAAAATATTGCTGTCGGATAATTTTTTCAATGACCGCTATAGCCTTATAAAAAAAATCAGTACTGCCGACATCGTCCTTATTCACTGGTGGAATCATCCGCTGCTTTACGACTTTTTAGTCAGAGAATTCCTCCCTCCATGTCGAGTAATTATGTGGAGCCATATTTCCGGTTTTAATCCCCCCTATGTTTTCGTAGAACCGCTTTTTAAGTATGCCGACTTGTTTGTTTTTACCACTCCTGTCAGCTATGAAACAGATGAAATTAAGATGCTTCCCGAAAAATATAAAGAGAAAATAAGGACGGTTTGGTCAACAAGCGGAACGGAACATTTTGCAGGAATAAAACCAAAGACGCACCGCGGATTTAACGTCGGCTATATAGGAACAGTCGATTATTGCAAGTTGCATCCAGATTTTATAAAAATGTGCAGGAAGGTTGACATAGAAGACGCCCATTTTATTGTTTGCGGCGGACCGATGAATAAGGAGATTTATCATGAGGCGGTTAAAGAAGGCGAAGGTCAAAGGTTTTCATTTGAAGGACATGTCGATAATATTAAAGATTACTTATCGATTTTCGATATTTTTGGTTATCCTCTGGCACCCTATCATTACGGGACATGCGAACAGTCCCTTGCCGAGGCTATGGCGGCAGGTGTCGTTCCGGTCGTGATGGTAAATAAAACCGAAAATTATATGGTAAAGGACAGCGTAACAGGTTTTGTGACTAAGGATGAAAATCAATATGTGCAAGCAATTAAAAAACTCCATGAAAACGTTAATTTAAGGAATATGCTTTCTATTGAAACTAAAAAAGAGGCTTTAAAGCGTTTTTCTTTAGCAACAATGATAAACGACTGGAATAAAATTTTTCTAGAAATTCTGAATCTTCCAAAAACTCCGAAAAGTTGGACAGGTAAATTTAACGTAGATAAAGTTACTTATTTTCAAGTTTTTATTGAATCTTTAGGAAAATACGGAAAACCTTTTGAAGATTATCTCAATGCTAAAAATGATATGCAAAAAAATAAGTCGTTGAAACTAATTACCGAGATTATGAATTCTAATTATATTTGGAAATCAAAAACAAGAGGATCCATTTATCATTATAACAGTTTTTTTGAAGATAACTTATTAAGAGAGATTATAGGCAAAATCGATTAGCCGTTATTCTTTATAATTTTTAATAGTTTAGAATTATCCCCCCAGAAAGCCATAGGCTCGTAATCTGGGTAAGGGTAATAGCCGAAATTAAGTTTAATATCGGCGCCTTTTTCTCTTATATAATTTTCGGCAAGATTCCTTATCGATATAGGTTTACCGCTGCAGCTATTTATTATGCCGGTTATTTTGTTTTGAAAAGATAATTTGACAATATATTCGGATAATATTTCTACGGGAAGATAATCTCTTAGCTGTTCTCCGCCTGACATATTGAATACCTTTTCGTTATTTTTTATAGCCGCATCCAACTGCGATAAAAGGCTTTTGGGCGATTGACCTTTGCCGTACGCATAAAAAAGCCTTAGCCATTTTAAATCGAAATTTTTTATTTTTTGAAGTTCCCACAAAAAACGTCTAAGGCTGTCTTTGGCTACTGCATACGGAGTTACCGGATTGGTTTCCGTTTCTTCGGATAAATGTCCGTTTTTGATTCCATATTCGAAACATGTTCCGGTAACGGTTAAATCTTTCAATCCTCCAAGTATCATATCTCTTATGAAAAAATAGTTATCATAAAGATTCAGTTCAATATGGCTTATGTTTTTGTAATCCGGGAGTCCGTCCCATGCCAGATGTATCATTATATCCGGTCTTTGAAGTCTGCCGTAAACATCCGAATTTGTTTGCGATATATCGAACTCTATTATATTTACTTTTTTGTCTTTAAACCATAAAAATTTTTTTGCTTTTTCGATGTTTCTAGTAGCGGCTATTATATTTATGTCATTCCGATTATTCCGACAAAGATAGTCAATTATATGAGAGCCTATAAAACCGGTAGAACCGACGACGAGCACTTTCATAAATCTATGCCCTTGAAATCAGTTGAAATGAATCTATGATTTTTGTCTTTATCAGAAATTTCGGTTGTTTTAAGCGGCCATGATATATTGAGTGCTGGGTCGTTGTAATTAAGCCCCGATTCATTTTCTTTGCTGTAAGGACTTGTATTGAAATACATAAAATCGACGTTGTCTTCCAGCGTCTGAAAGCCGTGGGCAAACCCTTTAGGCACAATAATCATTTTTTCCGATTTTTCGGTAAGCGTTTCGCCGTGCCATTGTAAAAACGTCGGGGAATCTTTTCGTATATCTACCGAAACGTCATAGACCGAACCTTTTAGGCATATTATTATTTTAATTTCCTGAAACGGCGGATATTGAAAATGAAGACCCCTTATTGTTCCTTTTTGTTTGGTGAATGAACGGTTAATGTTGCTAATCGGTTTTTGAAGTCCTAACTCTTTAAATTCTTCGATGCAATACAGCCTTTCAAAATAGCCCCTGCCGTCTGTTTTAGGTTTTGGGGCAATTAAATATAATCCTTTCAATTTCGTTTGCGTAAATATAAAATTAGTCATGAGATATCCATTTAAAATATTACGAGGTTTTATTCTCCATCCCACACCTTCCATGCGGCATTGCCGGTTTCCCACATATGGTTTAGCTGGAATTTATCCCTCTGGGTATCCATGCATTTCCACAAGCCTTTATGCTTATATGCAAGAAGATTGCCTTCCTTTGCAAGCTTTTCTAAAGGTTCCCGCTCAAAAATAGTCGTGTCGTTTTTAATGTAATCGATTATCTCCGGCTGCGCTACGAAAAATCCTCCGTTAATCCATGCGTTATCGCCCTTTGGCTTTTCGAGAAATTTTATTATTGTACCGGTATTAGGGTTTATGTCTAAAGAACCGTAACGCCCTTCGGGCTGAACGGCGGTCATCGTCAGTAACTTTTTATGTTTTTTGTGAAATTTCAGGAGTTTTTCGATATTTACGTCGGATACGCCGTCGCCGTAAGTAAGAAAGAAAGGTTTATCGCCTATGTAGCTCTTAATCCTTTTTATTCTTCCGCCGGTCTGAGTGTTTAGGCCGGTATCCACGAGCGTAATTTTCCAAGGTTCGGCTTTGCAGTTGTGGACGTCGATAGAGTTATCGGATAAGTTTATGGTAACGTCGGACTGATATAAAAAGTAGTTTGCGAAATATTCCCTTATCATATTTCCTTTGTATCCGAGGCATATAATAAACTCGTTGAAACCGTAGGATGAATATATTTTCATTATGTGCCATAATATCGGCTTGCCGCCTATTTCTACCATAGGTTTAGGCCGCGTTTCGGTTTCTTCCGAGAGCCTCGTTCCGAGTCCGCCTGCAAGGATTACTGCTTTCATATGAAATATTATCGGTTATTTTAAGAGTTAAATTAAGCGGCTTTAAATATAAAAATTAAAAATTGATAGTAATATGATATAATTTTTTTAGATTAAAAACAAATTATAGAGCAAGGCAGGCTATATTATTGAACGATATTAAAAAAAATAATAATTTTAACGGTTATTTCAGAAATAAAAAAATATTAATAACCGGACATACCGGTTTTAAAGGTTCATGGCTTTCTATATGGCTTTTAAGGCTCGGCGCAGAAGTTGCGGGCTACGCCCTCGACCCATATACGCCCGACGATAATTTCGTTCATGCGCGCCTGTCTGAAAAGATGTCCGATATAAGAGGCGATATAAGGGATTTTAATAAATTAAATTCCGCAGTAAATAATTTTAAGCCGGAAATAATATTTCATCTTGCGGCTCAGCCGCTAGTCAGGGAGTCTTATAAAATACCTCTTGAAACCATAGAAACTAACGTTTCCGGCACCGCAAACGTCCTCGAGGTTTTCAGGGTTTCCGAAAGGGCAAAAATCCTCATAGTCATAACTTCCGATAAATGCTACGACAACAAAGAGCGGCTATGCGGATACAAAGAAACAGACCCTATGGGCGGTTACGACCCTTACAGCGCAAGCAAAGGCGCGGCGGAATTAATTTCTTCCGCTTACATGAAGTCCTTTTTTAATCCGGAGGATTTTAACGTCGACAGACTCGGCCAAGGCAAGGCAATGGCAACAGTTAGAGCAGGCAATGTAATAGGCGGCGGAGACTGGGCTAAAGACAGGCTTATACCGGACTGCGTAAGGGCAATAGAAAAAGGCGAGCCTATCGAAGTAAGAAACCCAGCTTCAATAAGACCCTGGCAGCATGTATTAGAGCCTCTTTCCGGCTACCTGTTTCTGGCTTCCAAAATATTAGTAAACCCTAAGATATACTCCGGCGCATGGAATTTCGGACCTCTTCAGGATTCTACCGCAACCGTCGGAGAAGTCGTGGAAAAAGTAGTAAAATATTACGGCAAAGGAGAATGGAAAGACGTTTCCGGCATAACCGTTGCAGCCGTTGAACATAACAAAGCTAAATCGAATCTTCATGTCGAATCCGCCTTCCATGAAGCTAAACTTTTAACTCTTAACATTGATAAAGCGGTCTCCGTTCTCGGCTGGAAGCCAAAGCTAAACATAGATGAAGCCGTTAAGCTGACCGTGGATTATTATAAACGCTGCCGGCAGGAAGACGTTTATGAATTATGCAGTAAACAAATCGGAATGTATGAGGAAAAGATGTAAGAGGAAATATTTTCGAAAACTGCTTGATAATTTATAATAACCTTAACTCACCGTTAGAAACTTTACAATTTAATTTTAAATAGTTTTTATCGTTTTTTCTTTATACGCCTTCGCCTATTAATCTATCCTTTGCAATAGAATCTTTGGCTTTAAATTCAGACCGGTTACCTATCCTTTTAATCGTTTCTTTCATTGAAGAGGTATTATCCGAGGATATTGTGAAGGTAACATTTTTTGAGGTTAAATATTCTATAACGCCGGAGGAATAAAATTCGGAATCTATGATACGTGTTTTATTCTTTTATTTTTTGGCGTAAGGTTAAATATATCTTCTAAAACTTCTACGTCCGCGCCAGACGCATTACCATCTTTAGACTTATAGAATAATATTATAGGAATCTCGTTTAAAGTAGCTATTATCGGCCTATAGCCTTTAAAGCCCATATACGTTTTAGCCGCATCCAATTTATTGGCTTCTATTATGGCAGGGTCTA
>JAJYHI010000142.1 GCA_021784835.1 bacterium | reverse complement strand
AATCGCTCGAAATGTTTAAAAAATACGGACTGCTTAATAAGATGAAACCCGTTATAGCCCGTTTTAACGAGCTCCTTAAAGACTTCGGGCAGTTGGAAAACGTAGGAGACATAAGAAATATCGGTCTCACGGCGGGCATAGAATTAGTAAAAGACAAAGAAACCAAAGAGCCGTTTGAAGCCGGAAAGAGAATCGGACATAAGGTCGTTCTTAACGCGCGGGAAAGAGGAGTAATAATAAGACCTCTCGGCGACGTTATCGTAATAATGCCGCCTCTCGTCATAGACGAAGGCACGCTCGAAACGCTTATGTCGGCAATTTACGATTCCGTTAAAGCGGCTGTGAAAAATTAGCAACTGTTATGGGGCAGTTCTGATGCGGCGGCTATAAAAAAACGGTTAGCAAGGAGGCGGGAACAATCTTAAAGACTTCAAATTTAAATGCTTTAAATAAAGGCTATATAGGCGTATTTATTTCATGGGCCCTTTCCATGGGACTGATGTATCCGGGCATTATTTTTTTAATGATTCTGGAATCATGCGCCCTTCCCGTTTCTTCCGAATTGGTTCTCGGCCTTTCGGGATTTTTATCGGGGGAGGGGAAAATAAACTTTTATCTTGCCGTTTTGAGCGCAACGCTCGGCACATTTATCGGCGCATCTCTGCTTTATTATATCGGAAAAAAAGGCGGCAGAAGGCTGATAGAAAAATACGGAAAATATTTCCTCGTCAGCAAAAACGAACTCGATAAAGCTGAAATCTGGTTTAATAAATACGGCTCTATCGCGGTATTAGTCGGCGTGTGTCTGCCGGTTATAAAAACTTATATAGGCTTTCCACCCGGCGCGTCGCTTATGAATTATAAAAAATTCAGCATTTTTATAATATTAGGTTCGCTTATCTATAATACCGCCGTTGCATATCTCGGCCTCGTCGTAGGGCGCAATATCGGCGTTTTTATTCCGTATTTTAGGAAATTCGGAATTATTTTGATATTGGCCGTATCGGCGTTGATAATTATATATTTTTACAGGCACATAAAAGCGGCTTTTAAAAATTAATGTATTATTATTATTATTATGTTTTTCGCCAAAAATAAAAACAATCATCCCGCCGCCTCGGGACGTTTCGCCTCTTACGGCGAAATCGTTTCTAATTTTGCATGTTTCGCTTATAATTCTCCGGTTTCTGAACCGGGCAAAACAAATTCCCGCTCCGAAAAATTTTATTATTTTTTTGCTGTATCCGCCGTATCGCTCATCTTTGCAATAATTATAACGATATTTTTAAACTCCGCCGCGCCCGCCGTCCGCAGTCCGTTTGAGATATCAGCAGAATATCTGATATCGTGGCTCGTTTTCTTTTTTATATTAATCTTTGCGGGAAATAAAATAAGCGGGTTCAATAAAAGCCGCAAAGATTTCGGTTCTATTTCGCCCGGCGGCATTAAAAATACCCCAGAGGTTTTCATAAGCGAAAAAGCCTTTGAACTTGGAATTTTTAAAGGCGCAGGCAATAAAAAATATCCCGACGTTTTAATCGGATTAGACGAAAAAAAGAGATTCGAACATACGCTCATAGTTTCGCCTACGGGCGGCGGTAAAACATCGCGGTATATAGTTCCGGGGATTGCCGCAGATGCGCGGTATTCCAACGTCTCGGTTTTCGCTATAGACATAGACAGTCCTTATTTGTTCGAATCCGTTAACAATGCCTGGCTCGCTCAGGGTAAAAACGTCGTCCATTTCGACCCTTACGATTATGAAAGCTATGAAGGCGACGGAGCCCGCGAAGGTAATACCCATGTAAGAAAAAGGGTCTGCTTCAACCCGCTGTTAGGTAAAGATAAAAAACCTTTATCGGACGAAAAGCTCCTCGGACTTTCTTCGATGCTTTTTCATTTAGACAGAAGCGATTTAAAAGGCGGAGACGTCCACGCCCATAAATACTATTCGAAAAGGTCTTCCGACCTCTTTTACGCCTGCCTTATATATCTGAAATATAAATATGCGGCAAAATATTTCGACCTGCCGACGGTAAAATCTTTTTTTGAAAGAGGGGTTAAATTCATAGAAGGCGAAATTTTAAAATTTAACGGCGAAAACGCAAAAAATATAAAAAATTTATTTAATAACTTCTTAGAGCTTCCGGTTTACGAAAGGGCGAAAGTAATTACGGATATACTGAATAATTTAGACTTTTTAAACGACCCGCAAGCCGCAAGCCGGTTTAAATATAAGGAAGGCGAAGACTGCTTTTTTACGGAAGATTTTTTTGCTAAAGACATGCTTTTTATAGCCGGAATACCTAAAGAAAAGATAAATTCCGGCGGGGGCAGGCTAATATCTTTCATTACGCAAATTTTTATAGACGGAATATATGAAAACAGAAGAAAGGCATTGAGGGAAGAAAATCCGGATAGCCGCAGTTTTTTTATTTATCTCGACGAATTTCCGGTTTTAACGCTGAACGACTTCGATACTGAACTTGCGAACCTCAGAAAAACAAACGCCGGAGTGTGCCTGACAGTTCAGGATACCGCTTTTTTAAAAGACCGCTGGGGCGATATTTCTTTAATTACTTCCAATATCGGGACTCATATAGTTATGGGGCATGCCGGATGGGAAACCTGCAAATATTATTCGGAAATGTCGGGCGAGAAATACGTGCTTCATAAAGAACCCGTTAGGAAACATACCGGCCTTATATCTGCGGTTTTCCCCGCCGACGCGTCCGCGGTTTACGGCGAAACCCCGGTAGCTTCCGGTTTGTATCCCTTAATTTCGCCGGACGAATTAAAAAATATGGACCGCAACTCAGTATTTATTTATACGAAATACGTCAATCCGTTTATATTAAACCTGAAATAACGGTTTTTCTGACTTTATTTTATATTTATTGCGGAAATCATCGACGCGGCAAGGCTTTTGTAAGTGGACGAAGCGGCGTTTTTCTCTAATAGAGTATAATATTTTAACGCAAGAGCCTTGTTTTTTAAATATTTCATATA
>JAJYHI010000116.1 GCA_021784835.1 bacterium | reverse complement strand
CCCGTGTCGTTAAAATAGACAGCGGGCGACTTAGTAATTTCACTTCGTATATTTCTGTAAAACGGCGTAACTAATCTCAGTATAAAGGTTTTTTCGGCGTAAGAAATATAGTTTTTGATTGTTGGAGCGGATATTCCCAAAGTTGTAGAAAGCTCGTTTATATTTATTAGTTTGCCGGATTGCGACGCCAGTATCCTTATTAAATTTTTAAAAGCGTCTATCTTTTCGACGTTTAACAGATATGAAATATCCTTTTCGATATAACTCTGAAAAATCTCGTTTATTATACTTGTCTTTTTAGCGAAAGTTTCTTCGATAACGACACGCGGATAACCTCCATAGTTTAAGTATTCAAGCAGAAGTTTCTTGACGGTATCCTTTTCTATATTAAAATAATCCGAAAGCCTGTCCGTATATTTATAATTTGTTTTAAAATTTATAAACTCTTTAAAAGAAAGAGGGTTAACTTCAAATATCCGTTTTCTTCCCGCAAGCGATTCATGTATTTTCTCCTTAAGCTCAAGGCTTCCAGAACCTGATACTATAAATTTATGCGGCAGATGCATATCGTAAATGCCCTTTAAAAACAGTCCGGCGTTTTCTTTTCGCTGGATTTCGTCTATAAAAACGAATGCTTTGTCTTTGCCTCCTGTTTCAAGATTTATTTTATCTATGAGCGATATTTGCGATTTAAAATAAGGGGCGTCATTTTCAAAATCTAAACTTAAAAAAAGCGTTTTTTCGCCTCTTTTTTTAAGTTCGCTATTTACGGCTTCCATTATAGTGGTCTTTCCGGCCTGTCTTGGTCCCGTAATAAGCGTAATTTCTTTGGCGCTTAAATGTTCTAAAATGCAATCGTATGCCGTTCTTTTTATAAACATACTTATATTTTAGCACGAGAAAAATAAAAGTCAAGAATAGGCGGGTAAATAGGCGGGTAAATCAGGTACATTTTAAGACGAAAAATTACTGTGAACGCCATTTACTCTGCCGAATCTATCGAAAAAGGCGAAAAGGTTAAGAGCGAAAAGGCAATTTATTTTGAAAGCATAGAAGGGTTCAGAAAAGCCCTTACGGTAAAAAGACTTGAACTTCTCCATACAATAAAAGAAAAACATCCCAGAAGCATTAACGAACTTGCAAGGTTTGCCGGCAGGGATATAAAAAGTATTGCAACAGACGTTAAAATACTTGAAAGCCTCGGACTTATCGATATGAAAAAGTCGGCAGCGGGAGGCAATAAATCGATGCCTTCCGTTGAATACGGCAAAATAGGATTAGAAATAGCGGTTTAATCAAGAAATAAAGCAGTCATAAGTGAATTTGCGGAAAAGCAGAATAAAACCCCTTTAATTTCTCCGTTTATGCAAATACTATCTTTCACCTTTTTCCTGCTTTATTCTTTCGTAAAGCCAGATTTTAACCAACGCACCCCTATCTACGCCTATTTTCATTCTTATATCGTCTATTTCCCGAACTAAAGACTCCGATACGTCGATTGTAAGCCTGACCTTTTTGCCTCCGCGCTTTATAACGGCATTAGAAATATCGATAAGGTCGGTAATGTCTTCTCCTTCGTCGAAACGGCGGTCGAATTCTTCTGCGGTTTTAGCTAAAATATTTTTCTTCATATAATTTTACCTCTTTTTTTTCTTGAACGTCTTGCCGAAATAATTCTTATGGCGTCTCCCCTGATTGTAAAAATAACCGTCCATAATTTTCCGTTAAGTTTTCCTATGTTTATGTCCATCGTTTCAACAGATAAATGGTTTATTCCTGCAATCCTGTATTCCGTCATTATATCATTAATTTAGCAGTTTGCTGAAAAATTGCCGACAGGCAGGATAAAAAGAATCAAAGAGTTCGGGCTGGTTGAAGAGAAACTGGAATCTCTAATCGGTTCTCTTAAAGATTCCGACATTAACACGTATATTTCCCCCGTAATTAAAACGCCTGAAGAAGCTGCCGCAGGAAGCCCTTTATTTCTCGATATGACTTTGGATGCCCAAATTTTGTTCGATAAAAACGATTTCTTCGCCGATGAACTTGAGAGACTGCGTAAAAGATTAAATGTTTTGGGGTCAAAAAGAATACATAGGGGAAACGCTTTTTTCTGGGATTTAAAACCCGACTATAAGCCCAACGAGGATATAGTAATATGACGTCGAAAAGCCTTGCCTTGAGCTATCTGCAAAAATCTATCGCAAGATTGGATATTTTAACGGTTCTTCTTAATAAAGAAGACTATTCCGACGTTATAAGGGAGGCGCAAGAAATAGTTGAACTGTGCCTTAAGGGAATTTTGAGAAGCGCCCCCAATTATATTTGCGGCTATCCCCGCTCTTTTAATGTAATCCGTAAAAAGATTATATCGGTAATATCGCAAAATTACAGGGTATGTTTGCAATATGAGATAGCGGGTAGGACTGTTTAACCGCAAACGCAGTAGGGAGTGAGAATACGGAGGCGGGCGTTTATAAAAGCGAAGCTTTTATGCCCGACGGAGTGAATAAATCTGGCACCATTAATCTTATGATATAATTAATTCATGGAAAATAAAGATTATATATTAAATGCAGCGAAACAAATAATTACCGAAGAAGTCGAAAAAGCCGGATATAAAACCGAAGCAGTCTATCTATTCGGTTCACGAGCAAGAGGCGACTATATTAAAGACAGCGATTGGGATTTTTACGTAATTATAAATAAATCGATAGAATTTTCCGAAAAAAAACATATAAGGGGCAAGATAGGTTTAAGGTTTGCAGAATTAAATATTTCAAGCGATATAATAATCCAATCTTCCGATACGGCAAAAGAAAGAAAAGATAAGTCAGGTTATTTAACATATTATGCCTTAAAAGAAGGCTTGTCCATATGATATGAACGAAGAACTTGTAAACCGTTACATAATGAAAGCAGATAATGATTTAAAAACTGCCAAAGATGAATTGGAAACAGATAAACCGGCTACCGATACCGTTTGTTTTCATACTCAGCAGTGCGTTGAAAAATATTTAAAAGCATATCTG
>JAJYHI010000109.1 GCA_021784835.1 bacterium | reverse complement strand
ATGCCGGCTTCAGATGTTAATACTATTGCAAAATATCTTGAGTCTTTAAAGTAATCGTCCGAGGATAATTTAAAACTAAAAGATAACGCAAAAAATTGTTTGAAAACCTCCAATCGTTAAAATTTAATACGATCGGAGGTTTTTCTTTTTTCTTGACGGTTATTCGGCTAAACTGTTATAATTTATATAAATAAAATTATTAATTATATTTTGCCGAATTTAAAATCTATGGAACTTGAACTTACAGACAGAAAAATATTAAATATTCTTCAGTCCGATTTTCCTATCGCCAAACACCCTTTCTTAGAAATTGCCGATATTACCGGCATAAAAGAAGATGAAGCAATAGACAGAATATTACGCATGAAAAGCGGTAAAATTATCAGACAGATAAGCGCAATATTCGATTCGCACAATATCGGCTATAAAAGCACTCTTGCGGCTTTTAAGGTAGCGGATAAATCGGCGGATTCGGCTGCAGAAATAATAAATTCGCATAGCGGAGTGAGTCATAATTATCTAAGAAACCACAAATATAATATATGGTTTACGATAACTCTTCCTTCCGAATACTCGCTTGAACAAGAAATAAAAAAGCTCTCGGAAAAATCGGGAGCGGAAGACTATCTTATTCTCCCTACCCTGAAACTTTATAAAATCGGCGTTAATTTTGATATGACCGGCGCAGACGATGCTTCTTCTTTTAGGTTCTTTTCCCATGAAGATTTTAAAAAAGATTCGGAAATAAAAATTTCCGAATTTGAAAAAGCTTGCATAAGAGAACTTCAAAAAGATATAGAAATTACCCATGAGCCTTTTAAGAATATGTCTGAGGTTTTAGGTATTTCTCAGGAAAAATTGCTTGAAACCGTAAAAAATTTTATAAGCGAAAGAAAAATGAGAAGATTTGCCTGCGTTTTATATCATCAAAAAGCGGGATTCAGCTACAATCTTATGGGGATATGGAAAACAAACAATGAAGAAGCCGATAAAAACGGCAAAATTATGTCTTCCGTTAAAGAAGTTTCACACTGTTATCTTAGGCCGGTTTATCCCGGAAGGTGGGAATATAATATATTTACTATGATACATGCAAAATCAAAAGACGAAGCATGGAGCATTATGGATAAAATTTCTTCGCTAACCGGACTTATGGATTTCGGCGCTCTCGAAAGCACAAAAGAATTTAAAAAGGTGAGGGTGAAGTATTATGTTTAATCAAAGCGAACTGCTTACGGAATTTTTTTTATATCCTTTAATACTGTGTTCGGTTATTGCGCTTGCAATAATAATAGAACGTTTTTACAGCCTTAGGAAATCCAAAATTTTTCCTGAAGATTTTCTTGCCAATGTAGAGAAATCTCTAAAAAACGGGGACATAGAAAAGGCTAAAGGTATGTGCATGACGGCAAAAACGCCTATAGCCAAAATTTATCTTTCTATCATAGACAACTATAAAAATCCTATAGATACCGTTAAATTAGAGGTTGAGGAATCCGGCAAGAGGGCATACTTAGATCTTGAAAAAAATTTAGAAGGACTCAGCGCTATTACTACTATATCCCCTTTATTGGGACTGCTTGGAACCGTAGTAGGCATGATAAAGGCTCTCAGCGCCGTATCATACAGAAACGGCATAGCGAATCCGCATCTTCTTGCGCTAGGCATTTCGGAGGCATTGTATTCAACGGCTATCGGACTTATAATAGCCATAGTATCTTTTTTATTTTTTAAATATTTTGCTTCTAAAGCGTTTAACTTTGGAGCGGTTATGGAAGACACCGCATCAAGGGTTATATCTTTTATTAAAGCAGAGTGAAAATAATTTTATTATAATCATAATTAGCGCTGATTATATAAGACAAGTAAAATGAAATTTACGTCTAAAAGAAAGCCCGACCCGATAATTAACGTTATTAACATGGTTGACGTATTTTTAACCCTGTTAATATTTTTTATGATGACGACGACTTTTACTTCAAATTACGGCATAAAAATTCATCTGCCGAAATCAGGAGCAAAATCTTTCGCTTCTTCAAAAAAACCGGTAACGCTTTATATTACTAAAGCAGGCAAGATATATTACAGAAATAAAGAGCTTTCGCTGAAAGAATTGTCTTTATTTTTAAAAGACGTTAAAAAGTCGCAGGGAAACGCCACTATAATTATAAAAGCGGATAAAAAATCTACTGCCGCAAGCATAGTAAACGTAATGGGATTAAGCATAGAGCACGGATTGTATAAAATAGCTATCGCTACGAAAAAATAAAAGATCGGACGAAATTAAGATAAACTATAAAAGAAAAGCAATCAGGAGGTCTAAATTTGATAGAAAGATATTCTCTTCCGGAAATAGCCAAAGTATGGTCGCTTGAAAATAAATACAGGACTTGGCTGAAGGTTGAACTTGCCGTATGCACGGCTTACAATAAAATAGGAAAAATCCCCGATACTTCTTATGAAAATATAATCCGGAAAGCAAAGTTTAACGTTAATGAGATACAGGAAATAGAAAACGTTACAAAGCACGACGTCATAGCTTTTTTAACAAACGTCGCAAAATATGTAGGCGAAGATTCAAGGTTTATTCATCTTGGACTTACTTCTTCCGACGTCGGAGATACATCCTTTTCTTTACTGCTAAAAGAATCTCTCGAATTAATACTTAAAAAAATAGAAATTTTAAGAGAATCTTTAAGAAATCAGGCATTAAGATATAAACATACGCCGGTAATGGGGAGAACGCACGGAATACATGCAGAGCCGGTAACGTTCGGATTTAAACTCCTCATATTTTATGAAGAAATTAAAAGAGCCGAGGAGAGAATAAAAACGGCGATAAAATCGGTATCTTTTGGCAAACTGTCCGGTGCCGTAGGGAATTATGCCAACATTTCGCCCGAAGTAGAACAGGCGGCTCTCGATATTCTAGGGCTTAAACATATTTTATCTAATCAGGTTATACAGAGAGACGTTTATGCGGATGCTTTTTATTCCCTTGCCTCCATTGCCGCATCATGCGAAAAAATAGCTTTAGAAATCAGGCATCTAATGAGGACGGAAGTTGCCGAAGCCGAAGAGCCTTTTGCGCCTGGACAGAAAGGTTCGTCGGCAATGCCGCACAAAAAAAATCCTATAGTATCCGAAAACATTTGCGGGCTTTCCCGCGTAGTCCGTTCTAACCTTATAGCTTCGCTTGAAAATATACCGTTATGGCATGAAAGAGATATTTCGCATTCTTCAGTCGAGAGAATAATTGCGCCTGATTCTACGATTTTAGTATATTATATAGTTCATCAGCTGACTTATTTGATCGAAAATTTAATAGTCAAAGAAGAAAATATGTTAAAGAATATAAATTTGACTAAAGGCGTTATTTTTTCGCAAAAAGTTTTGCTTACCCTTATAGATAAAGGGATGCTAAGAGAAGACGCATATAAAATAGTGCAGGGTCTTGCCCATGAAAGCATCCGTTCGCAGATAGATTTCAGCGAACTGTTAAAAAAAGATGCATCCGTTTCTAAGCATCTTACGGCTCAAGAAATAGATGAATTATTCGACATTAATTATTATTTTAAATATATTAACTATATTTTCGACAGATACAATGCGGAATAAAACGGTAACGGTAAACGAGGAAAAAATGAATAAAAAAGCTTTTATAAAAATAATGCTGAAAGATGAAGTATTAGACCCTCAGGGTAAAGCCGTTTTGTCGGTTCTTAAATCCTCCGGTTACGATAACGTAAAAGACGTAAGAGTAGGCAAGTATATAGAGGTCGATTTTGCCGGAGAAGTAAAGGACGGACATGTCGCTCTAAAGGGAGAGGCAGAAGAGATTTCAGAAAAAATTTTGTCAAATCCCCTAATCGAAGAATTTACTATAGAAATTAAATAAAATTAAATATTACTTATGAATAATAAAAAAATAAAAGCCGGCATAACGGTTTTTCCCGGCTCGAACTGCGATGCCGACGTATATAGGGTTTTGAACGAAGTATTTGGGCTTAGCGCCTCGTTTATATGGCATAAAAATAAAATTAAAAATCTTGGCGAATATGATTTTATAGTAATTCCCGGCGGATTCTCCTACGGCGATTATTTAAGATCCGGCGCTCTTGCCGCCAGAAGTCCCGTAATGGAATACGTTAAAGACTATGCCTATAAAAGCGGTATAGTGTTAGGAATATGCAACGGCTTCCAGATACTTCTTGAAGCAGGTCTTTTAAACGGGGTTATGCTCACCAATAATTCTTTAAAATTTGAATGTAAAGACGTTTATTTAAAAACGCTAAATACGGAAACGCCTTTTACATGCGCTTTAAAAAAAGACTCTTTGCTAAAAATGCCTATTGCCCATCACGATGGGAACTATTTTGCGGAAAAGAAAATAATAAAAGGCTTAAACGATAAAAATGCCGTAATTTTTAAATATTGCGACGAAAACGGCGATATAACCGAACTTTCAAACCCCAACGGTTCTATGTATAATATTGCGGGCATTTCAAACGAAAACGGCAATATTATGGGGTTAATGCCCCACCCCGAAAGATCTTCCGAAAAAATACTCGGAAGCGAAGACGGAGGATATATATTTAAGTCTATCGTTAAATATGTAAAAGAAAGATAAAAAATAAAATACAGCCTTAATCCTGCAACTGAATTACAGAAAAACATTTGAATATGTTATAATAATTAAAAATGCGTAAGAAAAAGGTGAAGAAAAAGGTGTCAGATTTTATTTTACGCAGACGAATAGCAACAACTAACGATAAAAGATTTTGCGTAAAATTAATCTGACACCTTTTTCAAAATATAATAATTAGAAAAATAATAAAATTTAATATGGACAAAGATAACGTTAGCGCTAAAAAAAACGATATAAAAAAAACCGAAAAACTTTTCGGTTTGTCCGCGGAAGAATATGGCAAAATTTCGGAACTGCTCGGACATGAGCCGGATGCTTTTGAACTAGGTATATTTTCGGCTATGTGGTCGGAACACTGTTCTTATAAAAGTTCCAAAGTTTATTTGAAAACTCTGCCGACGGAAGGAGGCAAAGTTCTTATAGGACCGGGCGAAAATGCCGGAGTAGTGGATTTTGGAGACGGCGACGTACTTGTGTTTAAAATGGAAAGCCATAATCATCCTTCTTTTATAGAGCCTTTTCAGGGTTCGGCCACCGGAGTAGGCGGCATTATGCGCGATATCTTTACTATGGGAGCAAGGCCGGTAGCAAATCTAAATTCTTTAAGATTTGGAAGTTTTTCTCATCCAAGGACTCCTTATTATCTGTCGGAAGTCGTTAAAGGAATAGGTTTT
Source organism: bacterium (assembly GCA_021784835.1). The sequence goes on along the minus strand of JAJYHI010000109.1, from coordinate 9,387 downwards.
TACGGAAACTGTATGGGCGTTCCGACCGTAGGCGGAGAAGTCGTATTCGACGAATGTTATAACGACAATATCTTAGTAAACGCTTTTACTATAGGTATAGCTAAAAAAGACGGAATATTTCTTTCCTCTAAGTGCGAAGTCGGCAATATAGTAGTTTATGTCGGTTCATCGACCGGAATGGACGGAATACACGGAGCTACTATGGCATCGGAAGAATTCGATTTAAAAAAGAACAAAAAAAGAAGCACCGTTCAAGTAGGGGATCCTTTTACGGAAAAACTTCTTCTAGAAGCATGCCTTGAAGCTATGGAAAAAAAACTTATAGTTTCTATACAGGATATGGGCGCCGCCGGTTTAACCAGTTCGTCGTTTGAAATGGCGGATAGCAGCGGAAAAGGAATGATTATAAATTTAGACGCAATTCCGTTAAGAACGTCCGAAATTACTCCGGTAGAAATGATGTTATCGGAATCTCAGGAGAGAATGCTGCTGGCATGCGGCAGGGATAAATTTAACGAATTAAAAGCGGTTTTCGACAAATGGGGATTGAATTGCGTCGAAGTAGGCGAAGTTATTAAGGAAAAAGAAATCAGATTTTTTTATAAATCAAAACTATATAAAACGTTAAGCGTAAATACCGTAGTAAACGGACCCGAATATAAAAGGCCGGTTAAAAAACCTGAGTACTTAAACAGCGTAAAACCGTTAAATATAGACAATTATAAAATACCGGAAAATTTTAACGATACAGCCTTCAAAATAATAACGCATCCTAATATAGCCTCTAAAAAAAGCGTTTTTACCCAGTACGATTATACGATAGGGACGGCTACCATTGTTCCGCCGGGCTTTTCCGCCGCGGTTTTAAGGGTTAACGTCGGAGGAGCAGGTAAAAAAGGCTTTTTGTTAAACGCAAGCGGAAACTCAAAATATACATATTTAGATCCGTTTACCGGAGGAGCGCTTGCCGTGACCGAGTGTTCGCGCAATATCAGCGCTTGCGGCGGATATCCGGCAGCTATTACCGACTGTCTTAATTTTGCAAGTCCCGAAGATCCCGAAGTTATGTGGCAGTTCGTAAATGCATTAGAAGGCATAAAATCTGCCGCATTAAAATTAAATACTCCTGTTATAAGCGGAAACGTTAGTTTTTATAACGAAACTGCAAAAAAAGACGGCGATAAAATGACGGTTCATAAAATTTATCCTACGCCGGTTATAGGCATGCTCGGTTTTATAGACGACGTCGAAAAAGCGGTAACCCCGTATTTTAAAAACGAAGGCGACGAAATTTATATTCTGGGCAGATTATCCGGCAATCTCGGCGGCAGTTTGTATATGGACTTAGAATACGGAAATTTTATGCAAAAACCTTCTAAGATAGATTTAGATTATGAAGTCCGACTTCAAAACTGCCTGAGGTCGTTAATAAATAAGGGATTATTAAAAAGCGCCTCTGATATTAGCGAAGGCGGAATTTTTGTTTCGCTGGCGGAGAGCGCAATAACGTCTCCAAATCAAACTCTCGGCTTCGCAGTAAATTACGATACCTCAAAAAGCGGCGTTAGAATAGACTCTTTCTTGTTTTCTGAATTCGAACAGGCGTTTATAATAAGCGTAGATAAAAAATTAAGCGGACCGCAAAAAACGGCTGTTTCGGAAATTTGCGCCGAATACGGAATAAAATTGGAAAAAATCGGCAATGTTAAAAAAGGCATAATGAAAATTAACGACAAAATAGACTTAAAAAGTGATAAAATAAAAGAAGGATATTTTTCCGTTATTTAAATTATTTATTTAATAATTATGGAAGAGATAAAAGACGAATGCGGCGTATTCGGTATATACAATAACGAAGAAGCCGCTAAAATAACTTATTTGGGACTTTACGCGCTTCAGCACAGGGGACAGGAGTCTTGCGGAATAGCATCGTCGGATATGAACGGCTTGTATTTTCATAAGAGTCTTGGTCTTGTAAACGACGTATTTAAAGAAAATACACTTTTGCAGCTCAAAGGAAAAAACGCCATAGGACATGTAAGGTATTCAACGGCAGGGGAAACGCTTCTTAAAAATGCTCAGCCTCTTGTCGCCGATTATTATTTCGGTTCAATAGCAGTAGCTCACAACGGAAATATTACCAACGCCCACATAATAAAAGACGAGCTTGAAGAAAACGGCTCTATTTTTTCATCTACTTCCGATACCGAAGTCGTTATACATCTAACGGCTTTATCTAAAGAAAACCTTCTTATAGACAGGATCGTAAGTTCATTAAAAAAACTTAAAGGCGCATACTCTTTCCTGTTTCTTTCTGAAAAAGAGATGATAGCCGCAAGAGATCCTTTCGGTTTTAGGCCTCTCGTTATGGGAATGCTTAACGGTTCTATAGTTTTTGCTTCGGAAACATGCGCTTTAGATCTTATAAATGCCGAATATATAAGAGACGTAAGGCCGGGCGAAGTAATACTAGTCAACGGCGAGGGCATCAGAAGCATATTTCCGTTCAGGATAGAAAGAAATTCGGCCTGCGTATTTGAACTTATTTATTTTTCACGACCCGACAGCATTTTTAACGGTAAATCAATTTACAGCTTGCGCATCCAAATGGGCAAAGAACTTGCAAAGGAGTCCACTCCCGATGCAGATATAGTAATACCCGTTCCGGATTCGGGAGTACCGGCGGCTTTAGGTTTTTCAAAAGGCTCCGGCATAGATTTTGAAATGGGCTTTACAAGAAACCACTATGTAGGAAGAACGTTTATAGAACCTAAAAAATCCATAAGGCATTTCGGCGTTAAAGTAAAACTAAATCCCGTTCCAGACGTCATAAAAGGCAAAAAAGTCGTCGTCGTAGACGACTCTGTAGTAAGGGGAACGACTTCTAAGAAAATTGTCGATATGTTGAAACTTGCCGGCGCAAAAGAGATCCATCTTCGTTTAAGTTCGCCTATGGTTATTGCTCCATGTTTTTACGGAATAGACACGCCGGTAAAGGAAGACCTTATGGCGGCCAAATACAGCGAAAAAGAGATAAACGCCAAACTCGGCGCTACTACTACAAAATTTCTTTCGATAGACGGTTTAAGCAGGGCTGTAGGAAACGGTATTAATTTTTGCGAAGCATGTTTTTCAAACGTTTATCCTCAGGAAACTTTCGACGAATCCGAATATGAAAATCAAGTACAGTTGAAACTGTTTAGCAAAGAAGTTTTTTGAAGAAATTTATAAAACGGCGCAATATGACTAATATGTAATTAATATAATAATATATAAACAGTCTTTATACGGTAAAAAATAATGATAAATAACGATTTAAACGATACCTCCGAAACACTTAAAACGTCCGTATTGAATGCCGTAAAAACTTTATGTTACGAAAAAAAAGAATTCGTTCTTGCCTCTGGTAAAACAAGCGACTTTTATATAGATTTACGCAGAATTTCTTTCGACGGCGAGTATTTATATCTTATCGGCAGACTGCTTTACGATGAAATTAAGAAAATAAAAGATCTAAAATTTTCGGTAATTGCCGGCGTTCCGGTGGGAGGCATTCCTTTAATTTCCTCAATACTGACTGCGAGTTTTTTGGATAAAAATCCTTTAAAATCAGTCGTTATCAGAAAAGAAAAAAAAGAATACGGCAAAGGCAATCTTATCGAACCTGTACAGTTTTTATCCAAAGGAGCAAATATTTTAATAATAGAAGACGTCGTTACTACGGGCGGTTCTATTTTAAAAGCCGTAAAAAACGCGCGTGAAGAAGGTTATGAGATAACGGATGCGGTCTGCGTCGTCGACAGACAGGAAGGCGGAGCCGAATTTCTTAAAGAGAACGGCATTGAGCTTCATTCCTTATTTACTAAAAAAGATATAATGCAATAATATTATACTTATGAAAAAAACAGTTTTTTTAATAATTTTACTTTTTGTATTTGTCATACCTATTTTTCTGTTGTCCGGTTGTTCCGTTTTTAGTTCTCTCGGTTTAAAACATCCGTTTCCGTCAAACGGCGGATATCGTTCGGCTTTGCGTAAAGCGACCCGCAAAGCAGATATATACAATAACCTTAATACGGTAATGTATATAAGGGCTGCTTATTTCGATAAGTCTTTTATGCGTTCATATGAAGATAAATATTACGGTTATTATATGGAACGCCCCAAAAATTTAATAAAAAAAATCGGAAAAAGTACCGTATTTTTAGTTTCGGTTTACACCCCCCGCAAATCTTATAACAACTTAGATTCAAAAAGATCGATATGGATGGTGTATTTAACGAATAACGAGGGCGAAAGCATTATGCCGCTCAGCATTAAGCCCTCGCAGCAAAAAAAAGTTTTTTTAAAGAAATTTTTTCCTTACGTTACGGACTGGTCAAGGCAGTATATTATAAAATTTCCAAAATATTACGACAAAAAAGAACATAAATTATTTTTAAACTCCGGCGTTAAATGGATTAAACTTATAATTACCGGAGTAAACGGAAAAGCCGTTTTGAAATGGAATTTACACAGCGGCGCAAATAAATATTAATTTATTTTATGCATTATAACGTTCTGGTTATAGGTTCGGGCATAGCAGGTCTTTCGCTTGCAAATAGATTTGACGACTCTGTTTCGGTAGGAATTTTTACTAAAAAAGAAGAAGCGGAATCAAATACAAACTATGCTCAGGGCGGGCTTGCCGCCGTTATGAATCTCGATAAAGATTCGTACGAAAAACATATCTTAGATACGCTGACCGCCGGCGACGGACTTTGCGACGAAAATATAGTAAGAATGGTCGTAGAGGAAGGTCCCGGCATCGTACAGGATCTTTTAAGCTGGGGCGTTAAATTTGCCAAGCATTCCGAAAACAATAAAGAGTTCGATCTGGGCAGGGAAGGCGGGCATTCCGAAAGAAGGGTTTTGCATGCGGGGGATATAACAGGCAGAGAAATAGAAAGAGCGTTAGTCGATACTTCACGAGAAAAATCAAATATAAAAATATTTGAAAATCACATAGGCATAGATTTAATTACCGCCCGGAAGCTAAAAATAGAAAAATATAGGGAAAACAGGGTTTTAGGCGCATACTTTTTGAATAAAAATACCGGCAAAGTGATAACCGTTAGTGCCGATATAGTAGTGCTTGCTACGGGCGGAGCCGGAAAAGTCTTCTTATACACTTCAAATCCCGATATATCTACCGGCGATGGAATAGCTATGGCGCACAGGGCAGGAGCTAAAATAGCCAATATGGAATTTTACCAGTTTCACCCCACTATACTTTACCATCCGGAAGCAAAGTCTTTTTTAATATCCGAAGCTCTCAGGGGAGAGGGCGGCACTTTAAGATTAAAAGACGGAACTCCTTTTATGGATAGCGTTCACCCGCTGAAGAGTCTTGCTCCCCGCGATATTGTAGCAAGAACAATCGACTTTGAACTTAAAAGAACCGGAGACGAATGCGTATATCTCGATATGACCCACAAAAGCAGAGAGTTTTTGGAAAAGAGATTTCCGGATATTTTTAAAACTACGTTGAGTTTCGGCATAGATATGTCTAAAAAATGGATACCCGTCGTTCCTGCCGCACATTATTTATGCGGAGGGATATTGACCGACGAAAACGGTTTAACATCCGTCGGCGGTCTTTATGCCATCGGAGAGGTAGCCTGCACAGGACTTCACGGTGCAAACAGGCTTGCAAGCAATTCTCTGCTAGAAGGATGCGTTTTTGCTAAAAAGTCTTACGAAGCGGCGCAGCGGTTTTTGAAAGAATCGCTCAAAATTTCCGAGCCTAAAGTTTCAAATACGTCTAATTCGGATGTCGTCGAAAATGAAAAGCCGGCATTGCCGGAATGGAAAGATTTCGGTTTAACGGGCGGCGACGAAATGATAGTCGTTTCTCATAACTGGGACGAACTCAGGCGGACTATGTGGAATTATGTCGGTATAGTCAGGTCGGACAAACGTTTAGAGAGGGCAAAAAGGCGCATAGACAACCTGCTTTACGAAATCAAAGAATACTATTGGAATTTTAAGATAACGACAGACCTCCTGGAACTTAGGAATATAGCCGAAGTAGCAAGTCTCATCGTAAATTCCGCAATGTTAAGAAAGGAATCTCGCGGTACGCATTACAATATAGATTATCCGGAAAAAGACGATAAGAACTTCAAGCATCCTACTGTGTTATAATAAAAATAATTATAAATATTATCGTTCATATCTTGCTATTATTTGTTAAATTGATTGTTTTTCGCAAAAGATAGATTACAATTATTGTATATTGTATATAATAAGAGGTTATAGTTTTGCCTAAAAACAGCAAAAGTAAATCATCCATATCTCAAGCCGAAAAACGTCAACTAACGGCAATCCATATATTTTTCTTATTCCTAATTTGTATTGTATTGTCTATATTTGCACATGAAACTATAAGCATGAAAAAAAATATAGAAAGTCGTCTCCGGGAATATTCAACTTTGACCGCTTCAAATCTATCTGCTTCTATTAAAGATCAAATAAATGCCCATTTTCACGATCTTAACTTTTTAAAAAAAGAATTTTTAAACGTAAACGACGGTCATCTATCCCCAAGTAAAAAAGCGCTTCAAGTTTTTAAAAGTTTCAAAAAGTATCATCCGGGTATTGCGGCTATAAATATTTTAAACAGCTCAATGAATAAAGTAGTCTGGTCAAGCTCTAAAAATGCTTTTAAAAATATACAAAATACTATTTTTACTAAGGTATACGGTTATAAAGACCGATACGTAGGAACGTTATATTTTGAAAAATATAATAAAAAATTTGTTATACCTATGAACGAACGGATAATTGATAAACAAGGCTATACATTGGGTTTTATCGGTTCGCCTTTTATTATCTCTAACTTTAATGCAATCAGTACTCCCCGATATATAAATGCTTATCTTATGGAAAAAATATCAGGCAAAACGATATCTTCATGGCAAAAAGGAAAATTCGACATTAATGAGAAAAATCCTCAAAATTTTTCAGGCGGCGCTTCTATAAAAATTGCTGATTATCCGTGGATAATAAAAGCGGGTTGGACAAGCTCGACCTTTGAGAAGTTATTTTGGAGAAAAGAACATATTTATTTAATAATTGTAATTTTATTTACTCTTTTATTTATAATTTTAGACGTAATAGCAAATATAACGTTTAAAAAAATTTTACGTCTTAAAAGTTATCAATCAGCCGCTATTAGCGCTCAGGAAGCCGTTTTATTTTTAAAAAACGCAGAAAGCATATATAAACATATCGTTGATTTAATAGTTGCTAAAACCGATTCTATGGGATCCGTTTTAGTCGTTCCGGATAAAGAGAAAGGTTATTTTATTCCCGTCGCCGCATGTGCGGACGACGAAGAGCATGAGAAAAATCTTTTAAAAATAAAACCATCCTTTAGAAGCGACGATATAATGGGAAACATGCCCGTATCGATAGCTTATAAAGAAAAAAAAGTGATCGGGCCTATTTATAGCTTTAATAAAAAAATTATAGATAAATATCCGACGTTTTCCAGAGTAAAAAGTTTGATGGCTTTTCCTATATTTAAGGATTTAGAATCTGATCCAGCGGCTATCTTAGGAATACAATCCGATTCAAAATATTATTTCAACAAAGATATGATTAGCGTAATAAAACAACTTATAAATTCATTAGGATTAGCGCTTAATAATATAGACGTTAATAAACGTTTGGTTTACGAGACAGAACATCAGAAACGGCTTATAGAGTTCAATTTCTTTTTAGCACAGATGAATCAGTTGATAAGCAGAACGGAAAATGAAAAAATTTTTATAGACTCTATATGTGAAATGGCAGTAAATTATACCGGTTTAAAATTAGTATGGATAGCGCAGCCCGATGAAAAAGGAGACGTGCATTTTATATCTTATCAAGGAATTCAAGGATTAGTCGAACGTTTAAATATTTCGGTTAATTCAGACGTGCAGGAGGGACACTCCAGCGTCGGCAGAGCATGGCGCTCAAAAAAAGCCGTTTATATTCCTTCATTTAAAAATGACCCTTCTATGCGTCCATGGCTTGAAATAAACAAAGAGTTCGGTTTGCTGTCCAGCGCCTCTATGCCTATAATGAGAGGCGGAGTTATTTGGGCGGTATTAACTGTGCTTCATTCGGAAGAAAACTTTTTTGACGATGATCTTAAAAATCTAATGGAAGAAATAGCTTTAGATATAGGCTACGGTTTAGACAGGATAGATCTTATAAACGATAAAAAAAGAGAATCGGAAATAAGAAATGCATTTTTAAGTAATACTTCCGCCGGTATTGCTTTAATCGGCTATCCCGACAGAGTTTTTATCGATGCTAACTATGCCGTTATTAATGCATTGGGTTATCCGGATATAGAATCCTTAAAAAGGCATAGTCTAACCGAGATTTATCCTGATGAATCAACTTATAAAAGAATCGAGGGGACAGCTAATAAGATATTGAAAGAAGGAAAGGGATTTGAACGCGATATACCGATATTAAGGAAAGACGGAACAATTATTTATGCCGATTTTTACGGACAAAAAATAAATGGATGGGCTGGCGGCAAAGAACAGATATTATGGACAATAATGGATATAACGGAAAGACACAGGCTGGCAGAAGAGCTTTCTTATCAAGCTTTTTATGACGAGCTTACCGGTCTTCCAAACCGCCGCTCATTATCCATTGAGATGGAAAGAGCAATATCGAGAACAAACCGCCGCAAAAAATTTCTTGCCTTTTCTATTATGGACATAGACGATTTTAAGCCTATTAACGATACATTCGGGCATCATGTCGGAGATTATGTATTAAAAATAGTTTCCGCCAGACTTAAGGAAGTATTGCGCAAGACCGATTTTATTGCGAGACTCGGCGGAGATGAATTTGTTATTATCGTTGAAGATATAGATAATAAAAACGAGCTTGAATCTATATTGGAAAAAATAGAAAAAAAGATTAAAGAACCTATATTTTTAGAAAATAGCAATGAAATAACCGTCTATCTTAGCATGGGCGTTTATATGTACGACGGTACTATTAAAAGCAAAGAATTGCCTAATCCCGATAATTTTTTGCGTTACGCCGACCAGGCATTATACGAGAGCAAAAATAAAAAGTCCGACCGCTTAAAATATTACGCTTTTTATGGAGAAATATTACAATAAATTATTATATTTTTTCATAGGATACTGCATAGGATAGATTGTATAGGATTTATAGGATTTTATAAACAGCGTATTTGTTTATGTTTCTTGCTTATTCTTAAATTATCTTGATACTATGTATGAAAATCCTATACAGTTAATTTCGTTGCCAATAACTGGTGGAGCTGATCGGGGTCGAACCGACGACCTCTTGCATGCCATGCAA
>JAJYHI010000068.1 GCA_021784835.1 bacterium | reverse complement strand
ATCCGCAACGACATAGGAAGTCCGAGCCCCGAACCGGCGTTTTTAGTAGTAAAAAACGGTTTAAATATATTTTCCATATTTTCTTTAGCTATAGGCTGTCCGTTGTTTTCTATATGAATGTTTAAATATCCGTTTTTAACCATGGTTCTTATTTTTATAACCTTATTTTTAAATTCGACTGCCGCAGAAGAATTTGCGGCGCATGTTGCGTCAATAGCATTCACTATTAAATTGAGTATAACCTGTTTTAATAATTCCGGGTCTCCGTTTATAATCGGAATATTGCTACCTAAATCTTTAATCAGTTTTATATTAAAATTTGACAGTTCAAATTTAGATATGCTAAGAGAATCGTTTATAAGTTTATTTATATCTAAAGGCGTTAATTCTGGACTTCTCTGGCGGGAAAAACTCAAAAAATCTATCGTCATGCGGTTTAGCCTGTTAACCTCATTATTAATTATGCCTGCGAACTCCTCGACAATTTTATTTTTTGTTTCATGGGCGATATAATTATTGGCAGAGGAAATAATATATATGGCATTTTTTATCTCATGGGCGATGTTTGCAGACATTTCTCCCATAATAGCCATACAGTTTAATTCATTTTTCTCTTTATTTATAGAATCGATTCTTTTCATATAATCCTCTATCGCATAAGCCATTGAGTTGATTGCGTTTATAACGCTTCCGATTTCATCGTTAAATTTGCTTCTAAAATTTATTTTATAATTTCCGCTTTTTATTTCTTCTATATTTTTTTTTATCTCGGATAAAGGTTTCGTCAAAAAAACCGTTATCATATAAAACATAAAAAGTCCTATAGCGATGAATCCGGCGGCAATTACAAGAAATCTTATGCCGACCCAAAAAACACGGACTTTTACGCCGTTTAATTCTTTTTTTAAATTAAATTTTACGGCAAGCGTTCCTAAATTTTTTCCGTTATAATTCAGGTGTTTTAATAATAATCCGCTGCCCCTTTTATCAGCGTTATTATTATCGTGCGAATCAAATTTATTACCGGAAAAATAATTACCGGAGCTTATTACATAATCCCCTTTTGCGTCATATAAGATTAATCCTTCTATTTTACCTTCTATCTTGCGATGCTTAATAATATCGCTTAAATAATTTTTAATAAATTCTGCCTTTTTCGTATATAAGGGATATTTTAAGGAGGAAGCTATAACTTCGGCTAATCTTTCATTTTTAAACGAATTTCTATAGTAAAGAGTTTTATATATAGTCCAGAGAAAAATACCGTCGCTTATAAAAATAGTAAAGAAAAAAATAATAAAAGCGCTGGATAGTATTTTCCACTTGATACTTAAATTTTTAATAAAATTAAACATCATAATAAACAATGACCGGCCTCGCGTTCCTTCAAAAATATATTTGGTCGTCTTACTCGATATTTCATATTACGGCAGGATACTTTTGCATATTGCATTCGCAACTGCAATATACACAGTTATCGAATACGTCGTAAAGCGGATGTTGGCATAAGAATAAAGGTACAGGAGAATCTAGATGCTTTTATATTTATAGCGCCTGTAAATTATAACGGCTATTGAAATTATTACGGCGAACATGCTAAGCACCTGCGAAACCCTGATGCTGTTTCCGAGCCATAAGCTGTCTATTCTCGTTCCCTCGGTAAAAAATCTCGTGATTCCGTACCATATTAAATAGCCTATCAAGATTTTACCGGCAACTTTCGGTTTTTTTCTCGAAAGCCACATTAAAAAAACGAATCCGAAAAAATCCGGTACCGATTCAAAAAAGAACGAAGGTTCGAAATGAGAATACATAGTAAGGTTTTCGGGGTGGGCGGTCTGGAAAGGATATCCCCATAAGCCGAATATCAGATGCTTGGGGGTATAAGCGTTTACCGGACGCAGCCCTTTTGCGATAGGCAGTCCCCACTTTACCGGATAGCCGAAAGCCTGCTGGTCTATAAAATTACCCCATCTTCCTATAGCCTGCCCCAAAAGAAGGCTCGGCGCAAGCATGTCTATATAGAGCCAGATGTTAAGTTTCTTTATGCGCGTATATAAGTAAAGCGTCAGGAGTCCGCCGATTTCGCCGCCGTATATAGCCAGTCCGCCCTGCCAAATATAAAAAATGCTTAACGGGTTATTCGCGTAGTATCCCCACGCGAATATTACATAATAAAGTCGGGCAAAAATAATCGAAACCGGTATGGCAAAAACCATAATGTTGATTATATTTTCGGGGTCTTCTCCCCAGGATTTTGCCCTGAAATAAGCAATGGCTATGCCTAAAACAAAACCTATTCCGATTAATATTCCGTACCAGTGAACGGGAAGTCTCCCGAAAAAAACGACGGGATTAGGGGCGTACCAGTTATTAAAATTAAGCATAATTTATTTTTTTATTTTTATTTATTTTTATTTAACGGCTTTCGCAAAAGCGTAGGTTCTTTCGAAGTACTCGTCGTTTAAACTGTTAATAGTAACTTTCCCCGCATCGTAATTTTCCTGAATGAATTTCCCGTGACCTATATATATTCCGACATGCGAAATATACGAAGCGTATGTCCTGAAAAACAGCAAATCTCCGGGCTTAAGCTCGTCTTTCGGAACGTATGTGCCCAATCTCGCCTGCTCAGCCGCCGTCCTTGGAAGATGGATGCCTAATTTCAAAAAAACATGCTGGACTAAGCCGGAACAATCCATTCCAGTATCGGTTGTTCCGCCCCACACATACGGAACGCCTTTATATCTGTATGCTACATCGACTATTTTCTTCCCTAAGCCGAATTTGCCGGCCGTTTTATTTTTAACTTTGCAGTTATCGGGATTTAAAACCTTAAACGTCGCCGCATTATAATTATTGCCGGCGTAATAATCGTATTTTTTGCCGCCGGCGTTATTTTGAGCTGTTTTATATGTTTTATAGCTTTCCGGCACCGTAAGGACCGCACCCTGTCTTATAACGTTGGAATAAAGATGGTTTAACCTTCTTAATTCGGCGATAGAAGTTCCGTATTTCTGGGCTATTAACGAAAGGGTGTCTCCGAACTGGACGGTAT
>JAJYHI010000150.1 GCA_021784835.1 bacterium | reverse complement strand
CCCTTACGGACGTCCTTACTTTATAACCCTTGTCAACTAAAAGCTTTATAAGATTATAACCGAGATGTCCGTTTCCGCCTGTAACAAGCACCTTATCCATAACTATCCCCCGTATAATGTTCGCTGACTGATTTATTATTTTTGTTATTTTTATTATACTTGCAACGACCTTATATAGTTTTTTAAGATATCAAAACACCCTTTTAATACTTTCTTATTATGTTTTGATTTAGAAAGCATAACGCAGCCTTCTACCCCCGCTATTATAAAATTACCGATATTAATTAGATCGGCGTCCTTTGCTATAATTCTTTTTTCCTTAGCTTTAAGTAATGCCTTCTCGATATGGGTATGCCATACAATAAGAATTTCATCGGTCAGCCGCGAAAGATATATATCTTTTGTAGATAATTCAAGTATCAGGTTTCCGAGGGGGCAGCCGGTCTTTGAAAATTCCCCTCCTTTTTTTTCATAAAGCTTATCTATGACGGCAATGATGTTTTCTAAGGGATTCTCTCCGCCGCCGTACAGCTCGCTCCAAGTATGACTCCAGAATTCATTATAGGCGGGTTTTATCGCCTCTTCTATGACTGCTGCCGCAACGTCTTTTTTAGAGCCGAAATAGTGATAGATTAAGCCTTTGGTAGAGTTTATCCTATCGGTAATATCCTGAATGGACGTGCCTTCGTAACCTTTAGACAGCATAAGCTCGAACGATGCGTCTATTATCTCTTTTCTTTTTATCTATGTTTTTTTCATCATTTTAATTAATAAATAATCTTTTTTTAATGTAAAATGCAAGCGTGCCTTCAGGTAATTTTGGGTCCTGCCCGGAGGTTTCCAAGCCGAGAAGTTCATTTCCGGACTGCCTGCAAAAAGCGGGAATATCATTTTCCATAGAAACTTTATCCGAAAGGGCTAACAAAATATCCCGCTTTGCATATCATTGAGCTCTTTGGATATTTTTATTATCGGAACGGAGCAACACATGTGCGTAATATCGATTTTACGGTTATTATCCACAATACCCTCCATTATTCATTCTTAAAAAATATTTTAATTTTAAGAAAAATTCATCAATCGTAATATTTAACCGCATCTCTCAATTCAACTCTGGATGTTTTTATATTATTGGCGGCGCTGTCTTTTTTATAAAAGCCGATAGAGATGCCCAGAAGGAATTTTTTGCTTCCGGGCAGATTAAATATTTCTCTTAATTCATCGGGATACGCAACTAAATAAGCCTGCGGACATGCGCCTAACCCTAAATCATGGGCAGCTAACAATATATTTTGAATTAGCATTCCGCAATCAAGAATGGAATAGTGTCCCAGTTTTTCATCAATATAAATAAAAACGGCTGTTTGAGAACCAAAGTGTTTTTTATTATTTGACGATATAGAATTTGACACCGTTGCCGCATAATATTATAATCAAAATATAATTATTATTAACACGAGGTTATAAAATGAAATACGAAGAAAATATAGAGGTTATTTCAGTCAATCCGGCTTTTGACTCTATTAATGGCAAAACGCTTTATCAGGTAATCTTTGGAAAATATACTAAATTGAAAAGCGGCCTGTCAGGACAGCCAGATGGAACAGACGCTGCAAGTAATCAGATTATTTTATTTATACCCAAGGAAAACGAATGTCAGTATAAGATAGGCTCAAAATGGCATATTACTGTGAATGATATCGGTTCCGTATCCATAACTAAAGTCAAAAAGGTGAGAAAATGATTACGACAATACCCTACAATTATACTCCTATACATCCCAATAATCAGCCCTTTTTAGGGGCAAAAACTGTTATCCCTTATATTCAGCCATTAAAAAGTGATGAATATAGGATGCCCACGCGATACGGCATATTTGACAGCAAAAACTATTTTACTGATTGGGAAATAGAGCAGATAAACGAAAGCTTGTCGGATTATGCTGTCGGAAATTATAAATCCGGCAGCCTCGAAGAACTGCTTGCAGATTTGGATTCATAGATATAATGTGCTGGGAATTCATATGGTCTAATTCTTTTAAGAAACAATATAAAAAGAAAGAAAAAATAAAACAGGGCGTAATAAAAGAGAAACTTAAAGAATTAGCTGCTTCAAAAAATCCGTTGTCTTTAGGGGAGAAAAAGAAAAACCTGAATTTCTATGCCTTAGACCTTAATTATTTTGACAGAATTGCTTACGACATAGAAATCTCGGAACCTAAAGTTATTAAACTTATAAAAGTTTGTTCACATAAAACCGTCTACGGTAAGGATTAATTCTATATCCACACATTTTTAGGCACATAAAAATTTACACAGCACAATATCTTAATCATATCAATAAGTTGCAAACTGTCATTGAGGTTTCCTAAACCTTTGGTCATCGGTTCGATTCCGGTCGGGGGCACCAGTTAAAAACCTGATAAATAAGCCTTTTCCAGGCTATCTTAATAAATGAAGAAGTAAAGATTTGCAAATAAAAATTGCATGAACAAATAGAATGATTTAATTTTTTAAGGATTTTTTAAATAATTGGATTTTTTGGACAAGCCTGTCCGTAGAAGTCAACGGTCGCTTTCCGTAAAGGTTGTTTAAAATTAAGACAGGGACGGCTAAGAACCCTGAATGAAACAAAATTAGGTGCTTACACACGCTTTTGAGATAGGAAAGATGTAAGTCTGCTTACCCTAAATTCGTCCTTTTCGCGATGTATTGCGATTGGATATGCAAGTCGTATATTTTATAAAATGTCTAAGGTATTCACCTTAATGACAAATTTAAAAAATATACCGCACGCTACTAATAATTTTATTATAGTATATAAAAACAATAGCCTGTCAAGTATTTTTTACATTTTTTTATTTTGAATAAAATTAAACACAGTAATTATTAATATTTTGTTTTCTTGCCTGAAAAGAACCTCCTTTATCTTATCTTACGATACGCAGGCCCTGTTCCTTCCAGCCTGTTTAGCCTTATACAGGGCGCCGTCAACCCTTTTTATAAACCCGTCCGCATCTTCGCCGTCCGCATACCGGCTGACGCCGAGACTTATCGTTACCG
>JAJYHI010000087.1 GCA_021784835.1 bacterium | reverse complement strand
TAACGGGGGTAAGAATAATTGCTACTATAAAAGGAGTGTACGATTTTGCATATTCGTATATAATGGCGGTCGCAAGAATAGTAGCCGAAGTGTAAGCTATATTATTTCCTATAAGCGACGTGGAAAACGTGCTCTCCGGTTTTTTGGTCATTAAGAGCAAAAACTTGGCAAGCTTATTCCCCTTAGATTCTTTATGTTTCATTTTAATTTTATCGTAACTTATAATGCCTATTTCCGAACCGGCAAAAAATCCTTCAAAAAATATAGCCGCAATTATTACGGAGATATAAATATATATATTATTGTACGTCATATTCGTCCTCTATCTCCCCGAAAATTTCTTCCAGCAGGTCCTCCATAGTTATAATGCCTGCCATTTTCCCGTATTCGTTGACTACTACCGCGATATGAATTTTTTTCTTTTGCAGTTCCCTGAAAAGCTCCAGAGCATTTTTTGAACCGGGTATGAAATACGGTTTTATAAGGAAGGAATTAAGAGTCCTTTTTTCTTCCCCTTTATTATAAACCTTAGATAAAATATTCTTTGCAAGGATTATTCCTATTATATTGTCTTTTTCCCTGAAATATATAGGAATCCTGGAAAAATGATAAGATTCGATTAGTTCTACGGCGGAAGAAACGGGAGTGTTAACGTCTAATTCAAATACGTCATCCTTTTTAGTCATGATACCCGCGGCTTTTAAATATGAAAGCTTTAAAAAATTTTTT
Organism: bacterium; assembly: GCA_021784835.1. The sequence goes on along the minus strand of JAJYHI010000087.1, from coordinate 2,341 downwards.
ATAAATTCGTATTCTTTTTCTTTTATTTCGCCTTCATTTTTGCCTATTTCAATAATAGTCCTTAATTCTTCGTTCGATATCGACTCTTCCTTTTTTAACTGGAGGCGTTTCCCGCTTAGCCCGGTTTTTTCTATTAATAATCCTGCAAAATAGACCGGATGAAAAAATATATCGGAAACCATTAAAGATAATTCTATGGGTTTCTTAAGGGCAATTATCTTCGGAACTATCTCGGCAAGGATTATAAGGATAAGCGAAATGGATATAATAGAATAAATCACCGGAATATGTTTAAAATATCGGTTTAAAATTATAGAGCCTATGCTTGCAGTTATAACGTTTGCAGCCATATTTCCTATCAAAATTATTACAAGAAATACGGACGAGTTCCTTATTAAAAAAATCACCCTGTTTTTTTTCCTCATATTTAGTTCGTCTATATCTGCCTGGGTAAGAGAAAATATCGAAGATTCAGAAATAGAAAAAACTGAGGAAATTATAAGAAATAAAATAAAGAGAAAAAATGAAATGAGGCTGTACATATAGTTTATAAATGTTTAAAAGTAAAATCTTTAGGGATGTAGGCAGCGCCGTTCTTTAAAAAATTCACGCATGCGGGATTATCGTTTATATATCCGATTTTTTTTATTTTAATTCCGGTGGATTTTGATAGTTTCAGAAGTTCTTTTTCTTTATATTTTTCCGATGTCCATAAAAGCTCGTAATCTTCCCCAAATGAAACCGCTTTATCGATATAATCTTCGATATTTAAAATCATGCAGATATATTTCAATTCCTCATTTAACGGAATCTCGTCTAAATATATCTCACATCCGCACCCGCCGCCGATTACGTTAAAAATATCTTTAACGAGTCCGTCGCTTATATCTGTCAATGAACTGGCAAGTTTTTTTTCCGATAATTTTCTGCCTAAATTTATCCTGGGCTCAGGAAGTTTATGTTTGTTTATGAAATTCTCTATGAGTTTTTTATCCTCCCGACTGAGATTCGGATAATTTTTAAATATATAATCTTTATTGGAGTTAAGATAAAACGTCATCCAAGAATTTCCGAGTTCCCCGGAGACATATATTTGCTCGCCTTTTTTTGAATTATATCTCTTAACGACGTTTTTGTCTTTATAGTCGCCTATTATGGTCGCGGATATCGAAAATTCGGATGCTTTAGATATATTTCCGCCTATAAGGGACACCCTGTATTTTTTTGCTGTGTCGATAATGCCCTGCAATGTTTGTTTAATATCGGCTTCATTTACATACGCGGGCAAAAAAAGGGACAAAACGAATAGTCTGGGAATTCCGCCCATAGCGGCAATGTCGCTTAAATTTACGAGTAAAGATTTTTTTCCTATTTCATAAAAATTGTATAGAACAAAATTGAAATGAACGTTTTCGGTTATGCTGTCGGAACTTACGAGCATACGGTTTTTATCTTTAACGATAGCGCAATCGTCCCCGATTGATTTAATAATTAACGACTTATTAAAATCTTGAGTTTCCGAATTTAATCGTTCTATCTCTTTTATCAGCTCCGTTTCACTTAACTTTTCTTTTTTTAGCACCCTTATTTTTATTAACAGGCTTAATTTTATTATTAGAGCCGGAATTTACATCAGTATCTCCGGCGGATATACCTACGATTGCATGCTTTATAACCTCGTCCATATGCCTGACGGGTATAAATTTCAAATTTTTTTTAACTAACGGAGAAATATCTTCAAGGTCTTTCTTATTCCTTTCGGGTATAAGAATAGTTTTTATTCCAGCCCTTAAAGCGGCTAAGGATTTTTCTTTTAAACCGCCTATAGGCAGGACGTTGCCCCTTAGGGTTATTTCGCCGGTCATGGCGATATCTTTTCTAACCGGTTTTTTTAATACGGCCGAAATCAGCGAAGTCGCCATAGTGATTCCCGCGGAAGGTCCGTCCTTCGGTATGGCGCCTTCGGGTATATGTATATGAATATCGTTTTTTTCAAACGTATCGGTTTTAATTCCGAGTTCGTCAGCTTTAGAGCGGGCATAGCTGACTGCGGCATGAGCCGATTCTTTCATAACATCGCCGAGCTGGCCGGTAAGCGATACAGCCCCCTTGCCTTTAACTAGAATGGTTTCTATATAAAGAACTTCTCCTCCGACAGGCGTCCAGGCAAGACCGGTGGCTACTCCTATTTCGTCTTTCTGTCTTTCTTCCTCGGGAAGTATTTTTATGGTTCCGAGGTATTTATGTATGTTTTTATCGGTTATAATATATTTCTTAATTTTATTTTCGGCTATATTTCTCGCGACTTTTCTGCATACCGTTCCTATTTCCCTTTCTAAAT
>JAJYHI010000111.1 GCA_021784835.1 bacterium | reverse complement strand
TTATGCATTTTAATTTAACTTAAAATGCGATTTATGAGATTTATAATCGGTGAAAAGTTAATTTTTCGTTCGGTGTTTTATGCGCTTTTCGTTCGGTGTTTTAATTAATTTTAAATCGGTGTTGACAGCGATAGAGTCTTTGGTTTTAAAAATAGACCAGTTATCTATTCTTTTAACCGTTTCTATCATAGGAGAAGTTTTAACCGAAGATATGGTAAACGTAACGTTTTTAGAGTTTAAGTATTCTATTACGGAGGAAGAATAAAATTCGGAATCTATGGATACGTGTTTTATTCTTTTGCCGGAAAGATATGCAAGACGGAATATCTCTTTCAGGGCTTCTACGTCTGCGCCAGACGCATTACCGTCTTTAAACTCGTGGAATAATATTATAGGAATCTCGTTTAACGTAGCTATTACCGGTCTGTAACCTTTAAAGCCTAAATAGGTTTTATGAGCATCGAATTTATCCGCTTCTATTATGGTAGGGTCTATAAAAAGGGTGTATTCGGTATTTTTGTCTAAAGACAGGGCTGTTTTGTTTATTTCGCGTATGATATTTTTGAACCGGCTTAGCCCGGTTCTTCCTATTCTTCTTAGCCAGTCCCCGAAGGTCGAAGGAGAGGGGATTTTAATTTTAATAAGTTCTCTGATAGTTTTATCTTCTATTATTTCTTTTAAATCTTCTATATGTCTGCCGCCGCCGAATAACAAAAGCATAAGAGGTATTATATAGGAGGATGATTTATAGCCCCTGTTGGAACCAGGGAAAGGCATGTCTTTATCTGCCATTGAATCTATGCCGAGTTTACTTAGAAATTCGGCATAGATTGCAATGCCCGATCTCGGCGTTATTTTCTCTTTCGTGATTCCCAGCTTGAAATTTAATTCTAATTGTTTTAACATATTATTAATCTCCTTGTTTATTTGTTTTTCACCTGACGGGTGAAATATAATTAGCAATAATTATATCACTGAAAGACAGATAAACAAAGGAGTTTTTTAGTTTTTGGGTTAATTTCTATCGGCAAATTATAGTTATGTATTTTTAAGGGCATAGACGAATTAAATGTTGCAACGTGTTTTTTAAACCGTATCTTTTAAAAAGCCGGGATTAAAAATTGGCGCTGCAGTACACGTTCTGCGCTATGTGACTGGCTTTATTAAATATCCGACCTTGAGGCAAAGATAATCGCCGAACCGATTAAGCTTAATATCGCCGCATATAAATATGAATAGTTCGCCCCTCTGTAATAAAGCAATCCCATAAGAATATTCCCGCCGAATAATCCTATGCTTCTAGCGGCAGTCAGCAAACCCATTCCTCTTCCTATCGTTTTGCGTTTTACTATTAAACTTATTACCGTAGGCTCTATCGTTTCTATTATGCCGAGAGATATTCCGAGAATAGCGACGCAAATATAATATAAAAAGTAGTTTAAGGAAAACGTAAATACCAATGCCATGCCTAACGAACCTGCGAAAGTAAGAAAATAGCCGAATCCAAGTTTATTAACGGTACGGGCTATCGTTTTGCCTGCAATAAACCCCGTCAAAGCGGTGCAGACAAAAAATAAAACATATGAAAGAATGCCTAGGGCAGGACTTTTGGAAGACTGCGTAATCGTTAATATAGGAAATCCGAAACTAAAAGAACTAAAGCCGTACAAAGAGGTCGCTATTAGAATTTTTCTAAATAACTTTTTATTTAAATCGCTGTTTTCTGGATCGTCTGCGGCAATAATTTCGCTGTTTCCTCCGTCGGCCGGAACTCCCTTGCCGTCTTTAACCGTACCGTCCGAAACGCCGTCGATGAATTTTTTCTTTGAAATTAAAGTCAAAAAAATAGTTGAAATCAATAGAGGAATTACGGTCAGCAATAAAATATATTTTAAAGGAATATGATTGGAGAAAAGTATTAGGGCGTAAATGCCTGCGAGAAAACCGCCTGTCTGGTCGAGAGCATGCAAAAAACCGAAGGCTTTTCCATAAAATTTCTTTATAACCGACATCATAAGCAAAACTCTTCTTGAGGGCGACCTGAAATTTCTCGCCCACCATCCCGTAGAAAAAAATGCGACCGCTTCCGCAGGGTATATGCTGAAACCCGTAAAAGAAAGAAGTGGTATCAAAATATTCCCCGCTATCGCAATTTTTTTATGCCCGAATTTATCTCCTGCCTTTCCGCCCAGATAACCGGAAAAAGCCCCAATTCCATAACTTATTGCAGAAGCGATGCCGAAATATATAACTGAACTGCGCAAATCTATTACGAGAAATATAGGAAATACAACCAGAACTACCTGATAACCCAAATCGGCGAATAAAGCCGATAAAGATATAAAAAGAACGTTGGAGTTAAGCCAATTTTTATTAAAATCTTCCATGGCTTTTTTTTATTAATTTTTATTTAAAATTTTTATTTAATTTATTAAGAACTTTCAATATCAAACGGGGTAATATTATTTAATTATTTATTATCGAAAAAACGTATGCGTTTTGTATGTAAAATTCATTAAATTTACATAAATTTTAGTAAAATTCGGATAATATGTCAAGGATATGATATTGCGTGAAATGCATTATTTACTGCGGTTTTAAGTGGGGTGGATGACAGGTTTTGAACCTGCGACCACCGGAGTCACAATCCAATGTCCTTGTTTTGTAAGTATTTAATTTTATTAAATTATTATAACTTTTTTAAACTTGCCTATGTGAAAATCAAGCCATAATTATTAATGACTTAGAGCATAATAATTTTAATATCATCGACTAATTTAAAGTGCTTGTCTTTGGTAATTAAAACAAGACTATGTTCTTTGGCAATGGCGGCAATCCAAATATCGTTTTCCGGAATGGGCTTTCCTTTTTCTTTCAGCGAATTTTTAATTTCGCCGTATTTCATTCCTGTAACGGCGTTGCATGGCAGAACAATATTTTCCTTTACAAATTCATTTATTTTTTTAATGTTTTGCAGGCTATTTAAAGATTTATGCGCACCGTAATACAACTCTCCAATCGCTATGGACGGTATGAAAATTTCATCGGCTTGTTTTATATATTCATAAATATC
>JAJYHI010000051.1 GCA_021784835.1 bacterium | reverse complement strand
CATACTCTTTTATAGACGTAAATCCGCTTTCGCCTACCCCTTTTACTATAAATACCGCTTTTAAAAATAATCTCGATTTAAAATAAAAATACAGGCACAGGCAGTTGTTTTTGACGGAGTAAGAATAATATTTTAAATCGGCTTTCGACGGAGTTATAAATTTTTTGAATTCGCCGCCGAAAATATTTTCTATCGGACCGAAACCGCTGTTTTTTGATACGAGAACGTCGTATTTTAAAAAACTTACTCCGATTCTTTTTAATTTATTTTTAAAATTAACGGGCGCTTTAATGTTTAGAACTATACGGCTCTTTATTATATCGGTTTTAGGTATATCGAGCTTTATCAGCGCTTTTTTAAAAAACTTTTTAAAGTTTTCTACAGGATGCTTTTTGTAGCCTTTTATTTTTAAAGCAGGTTTAATAAGAAGTTCTTGCCTGCCGTAACCCTTTTTTGAAACGGTTTTAGCCGTTTTAAGATAAACAAATTTATAATAAAGGACGGCTGAAAAAATAACGGCGATAACAATGACCGGTATTATTAAAAAAAGTTTATTTATCTTTTTTTCAGGCAACCTTTTTTACTCCTTTACTCCGATGCTTTTAATATCGTCCCAGCTTTTTAAGAGCTCGTAAGCGAATCTGAACTGGTCGTCTTTCTTGAAATAAACCTTGAACGTCTTATAGCTGTGTTCGTTTTTCAGCCTTTTGTTTTCGGGATTTTGAAAGTGGTGCCTTAAATTAACCTCTCTTAATTTTCTCAGGGGCTTGACGAATATAAAATCTTTCGAACTGTGGATGTCGAAATTAGGTATGACGCCCGTATCCTGCACCGAAACGCCGTTGGGAAGAAAATAAAAAGCCGTGGTAAGACCCATGCCCGTACCGTCGGGCAGAGCAAAAACCGTCTGCACCGAACCCTTTCCGAACGTTCTTGTCCCGACCACTAATGCCCTTTTATGCGCCTGAAGGCTTCCCGCCGTTATTTCTGCAGCGCTTGCCGTACCCGCATTTACGAGAACCGCTATAGGATAATTCGGAACTATATGTTTCCCCAGCGCATAATATTTTATGTCCTGCGATTTTATTCTTCCTTTAGTATAAACTATTACCCCGTCTTTTATGAAATCGCTGCACACCTTGACTGCTTCGTTTAGCAGTCCGCCCGGATTGTTTCTCAAGTCGAGTATAAGCCCTTTGATTCCGTGTTCCTTTAAATTTATTATTTTTAAGGCTTTCAAAAGCTGCGAATTAGTATGCTCCTGAAAGCTGGAAATCCTGACGTAGCCGATATGATGCGGAAGTATCATATATTTAACGCTTTTTAATATTATCTTTTCCCGCATAAGGCTGAAAATTTTAGGGCGCGCGAACCCTTTGCGCCCTATCAGCAGATTTACGGAAGTTCCTACTTTGCCGTGCAAAAGGGCTACGGCTTTCATGATGTTCATATTGTAGGTCGAGATATTGTCGATTTTTTCGATGATATCGCCCGCTTTAATCCCCGCTTTAGCGGCCGGAGAACCGTCTATCGGAGCTATAACGACTATATATCCTTTCTTCGTCGAAATTTTAATGCCTATGCCGGTAAATTCTCCGGATGTTTCCGACCTCATCTGCCTGAATTCGCTTGGGGTAAGGAAATACGTGTGCGGGTCGAGGGTGGATACCATGCCCTCTATCGCGCCGAATAAGAGTTTTCTGGAAGGTTCTTTTTTAATATAATTATTTTTTATTAAAGTATAAACTTTTGAAAATAATCTTAAATTTTTGAGCGTGCTTCCGCTTAATTTTTCCCTGCTTACCGTATATCCCGGATTTTTTTTGCCTGTTTTGCCTGCGGCTAAGCATGCGTCGGGTTTCGCCGAGAACGCCGAAACAGAAAAAACAAAGAGTAAAAGGATTGAAACATACCGCAGTCTGCCCATAGCTTGCTTACCTCATTATAATAAATTTTATATCGTTTTTTTTCGAACTGCCCTTTAAATTATGAATTAATTTTATAACTTTGCGCCTTAAAAGTCTATTATTTTTATTATGCTTATGTTTATATTTTATTTTTACTGATTTTATATAATTATTTATTCCGCCGATTAAATCCTCCAGTTTTATTTTTGTGCCGTTAATGCTTTTAACGGCGCGAACCAGACTGTCTTTTTCTTGCTTTAAATAATTTTTAAGTTTCAAAAATTTATTTTTGCGCTTAACGAGTTTCGATAATTTAGTTTCTTCCTCCCGTAAAAGCGTCTTAAGCTGATAATTTACTATGAAGGCATCCGCATCGTCCTTGAAAGATAATAACTTAACCGAAGCGTATTCTTTATGTATTATAAAAATTCGGGTAGCCAAAACCTTAACGAGCATTCCGTCTTTTTTTATCTTATCTCTTAATTTCTTTATTTTATCTTCCGAGTTTTTTATTTTATTTTTTAAATCTTTAATGCCTTTTTCTTCTTTAGAAATTTTGGAAGATAAAAAAGCAAGGTCTTTTTTATAAAAATCGAGCTTTTTTAATATAACGGAATATTTCGAACCGGAGTTTGCATTTCGGAGGTTTAGACGTCCGTTAGGAGAAGCGCCGTCCGCAACTGTCTTAAAACAAAATAAGGTTAAAATTGATGCAAGGAAAACGGAGGAATATACTATTGCTTTTTTCATCGGTAAAATTAAATCCCGCTTTTCTATGCCGATTTGTATTAGCATAAAAAAGCGGGCGGAAAATTTTGAATTTTAAAACCTTAGCTGTTTGCTTTAGGCGCTGCCGGAGCTTTTGGAGCTGCGGTTGTTTTAGCTGCCGCTTTTTTAGCAGGAGCTTTAGCTGAAGTAGCAGGCGCTGCAGGCGCTGCAGGCGCAGTTACGGCTGCCGGAGCTTTTGGGGCCGGTTTCGGAGCCGGTTTCTTTGCGCAACCGGAGAATGCCAACGCAGATACGACTAAAAACGCTCCTAAAACTAATACTGTAAGCTTTTTCAAAATTTATCACCTCCTTTAACATTTTTTATTCTATTTTTAGCGAAAGATTTTGTCAAGAGAAATTTTTATTTTTAAAAAATTATTGAAAAAAATCTACAATATAATATCATATATTATGATAAAATGAAAACATTAAATTTTCATATAATAACAAAAGATTTCGATCTGGACGAAGGGGAAAAATATTTAAGAGATTTGGTTAACGCCGCAGTTTTAAGTTCGGCGGATGTTTTGCAGTTAAGAAATAAAAAAATACCGGCCGTAGGCCTTTACCGTTCGGCCGTATTTATAAAAAAAACGCTGGAATCTTTCGGAAAAGATAAAAAAAAGCCTGTACTTATAATAAACGACAGGCCGGATATTGCATATGCGGCTGGAGCGGATGGCGTTCATTTAGGCCAGGACGACCTTCCGGCGGCTTACGTAAAAAAAATGTTTCCGGGCTTAATAATAGGCGTCAGCGCGGAAAACATAGAACAGGCGGTTAAGGCGGAAAAAGACGGCGCCGATTATATAGGTATCGGACCGGCTTATCCTACCGGCTCAAAAGCGGACGCAGGCGCATTAATGGCGCGTGAAACCATGAAAGAAATATGCGGCGCGGTTAAAATACCCGCAATAGCTATCGGCGGGATAAACGAGTTTAATATTAAAGAACTCGCCCCGGCGGGCGTAAGCGGAATTGCCGTAATAGGGGCGGTTTCGAGTGCCGCGAACCCCGCGGAAGCAGCCGTAAAATTGAGAAAAAATATAGACGAATATTTAAAAAAATAAAGGTGCGTAAATTTGATAGAATTCAGCCACGTATATAAAAATTACGATAAAAACTATATTTTAAGGGACCTGAATTTTACCGTCAACAAAGGAGAATTTATTTTTATAACCGGACCGTCCGGTGCCGGCAAAACTACCACTTTAAAAATGCTTATAGCCTTAGAAAGCCCTACCCACGGAGCGGTAAAATTTTTAGGGACGGAGCTTCAGGATTTAAAGCCGCGGGATATACCTTTTTTAAGAAGAAAAATAGGCTTCGTGTTTCAGGATTTCAAGCTTCTGCCGAACAGAACCGTGTTTCAGAACGTCGCCCTCGGACTAGAAGTTTCCGGAATCTTCGGCGACGTAATAATAAAGAATGTTTCGGAAATATTAAAAGCCGTGGAGCTTTATAGTAAGAAAGACGAATTTCCTTTAAGTTTATCCGGCGGAGAACAGCAAAGAGTCGCCATAGCAAGGGCGCTCGTCCAGAATCCCCAGGTTCTGCTTGCTGACGAGCCTACCGGAAATCTGGACGAAGAAACTTCCAGGATTATAATAGATATAATAAAATCTTTCAATAATAAAGGAACTACCGTAATGCTGGCGACGCACGATAAAAATCTTATAAAAATGGGAAGGGCCCGGGTAATTGATATCACAAAGAGTTAATTATTTTTTAAACTATTTTAAAATTGCGGCCTTAAATATTAAATCCAATATTTCGGGCAACGTTTTCGCTTTCCTTATAATGTCTTTTTCCTTCTTTATAATGCTCTTTTTTCTTCTCTGCTATATAAATATTTATAACTATATGGGCGCTTTTCAGAAAAGCAACGTAATGTTAGTTTTTCTGAAAAATAACGCAAAAAAAGATAACGTCCTTAATTTCATAGGCAAACTAAACGGCGTTAAAAGCGCGGCGTATTACAGCAATAAATCCTCGATGAAATTTTTGGAAAAAAGGGTAAAGCATCTTAAGTCTATTTTAAAAAATATGAACCCCAATAATCTGCCGGCTTTTATAAAAATTAATTTTAAAAAAAGCGCCGTCAGCGGCATTTTTTTAAGTAATATTTATTTGCGGCTAAAATCTTTGAAAGGGGTAGAATTAGTTTACTACAATAAAATGCTTCAGAACAGGATAGTCCAGTTTATGTTTTTTACTAAAGTCGTAGGGCTTATTCTTTTTCTTTTTTTATTTATATTATCTATTTTTATATCGTACAGCGCGATAAAACTCGTTATACTTAGAAAACAGAACGAGATTGAAATATTAAGGCTTATAGGCGCTACGAATAATTATATCAGGATACCGATGTTCATAGAAGGAGAAATAGGGGCTATTCTATCTTTTTTCGTTTCCATTATGCTTCTTTTCGCAATTTATAAAATATTTATATTTTATAAATTCGACAGTTTTCTGGAATTTTTCCGCATAAAAATAATTTTTTTAAATCCTCAGCAAATAGCCGTCGTGTTTTTAATAGCCGTAATATCGGGCATCGCCGGAACATATCTGTCGTCTAAAAAATTCTTCTAAAATAAAACTAAAATTTCCTATAAAACCTTAAATCACCGTTAGAAACTATCACAATTGTTTGAACATTTAACAATTTCTGGATTCCCGCTTTCGCGGGAATGACAAGGGTTGTGTGAAAAGTTAAATTTCAGCATTGTCATTCCCGCGAAAGCGGGAATCCAGAAATTTAGAGTTAAATACCGGCGATAGATTTCAGCAATCCGATATTTATATGCTTTTCAATATTTTCGGATAAAAGGTTGAAACCGTCGTTTTTAACCGCCTCATAGGAACGTCTTCCGGCTTCCCATTTCCCGTCTCCGGAACTAATTTTTTTCCCTTCATTTTTAATGCTTTTATTTAGCAATTCAACTATAAAATCTTTAAATATTTCGTTGCCGAATAAGCCATGAACATATGTTCCTATTTTTCTTTTATCTTCGGATAAAATTGATAAAATGCCCGCTTCTGGCAAAAAACCGCCGGCATCTTTTCCTTCAGTCGGTTCGAATATATCCGAGGCTATACCACCGCCGCAATAATTTTTAGAAAAAAACGTCCTGCCGTTATGAATTTCGTATCCGTCCAGAAAAGGCCGGCAGGCGTTGACGTTAAATTTAAACCTGTATTTTTGGCTGGCTAATATTTTTTCTTTCGATAATTCCGTTTCCGTATTAAAAAATCCGAAGCCCGATATCCCGCTTTCGAAAAGAGAACCGGCGGCGGATTCCAAATTATGGGGGTCGGTTATCCGCTCTCCCATCATCTGAAATCCGCCGCATATACCCATAATAATGCCTTTCCCGTTTTCCTCGAAGTGCTTTATATAATCGAATAACCCCGAATTTTTAAGGGCGGCTAAATCGGCGGCGGTAGATTTAGACCCGGGTATTATTATCATATCGAATTCGTCCGCTTTGGAAGGAACGGCGTCGAAAAATCCGGCAGACAGCCTTTCGTCGAAAAAAAGAGGGTCGAATTCGTTAAAATTAGAAATATGGTTTAACCGGACTATTCCGATATTCAGCCGGCCGCCGCCGGCTTCGCCGCCGCCGTTTGCCACGCCTCCGGCATAAGTGCCCCGTTTCTTAAAATTAAGGCTGTCTTCCGCCTCGATATGCAGATTTTTTATATGCGGAATAACGCCGAGGCACGGTATTTTTAGTTTTTTTTCCATCTGCCTGATTCCCGGCTCAAGTATAGAAACGTCGCCCCTGAATTTATTTATAATGAAGCCTCTCACCAGCTTCCTCCACTTCGGCGGAAGCAGTCTAACCGTTCCGTATATTGAAGCAAAAACCCCGCCTCTTTCTATATCGGCGGCAAGAATTACCGGAATATCGTAAATTTCGGCAAAACCCATATTTGCTATATCGTATTTAAACAGGTTTATTTCAGCCGGGCTTCCCGCTCCTTCTATAACTACGAGGTCGTTTGAGCCTGCTAAAAATTCAAAAGAAGCGATGGCTTTGCCTAGAAAAAAATCTTTTCTGCAGTTGTAGTCTTTAAAATTCATATTGCCGAAATGTTTTCCATCGACTATCAGGTGCATTTCCGTATCGGACGAAGGTTTTATTAAGATGGGGTTCATCTGTCTTAAAGGTTTTTTAAAAGCCGCTTCCGATTGGACCGCCTGCGACACGGCAATTTCAAAACCGTCTTCGGTGACGAAACTGTTAAGGGACATATTTTGGGGCTTAAAAGGCGAGCAGTTAACGCCCCTGCCGGAGAAATACCTGAGAAATCCAGCCGTCAAGGCGCTTTTTCCCGCCGAACTCGACGTTCCCTGAATCATGATGAATTTTGCTTTACCGTTTGTCATTTAAGGATTTTACCGCTTTCAGAAATGCCTCTACGACTTTCGGGTCGGACTGGGTTCCGGAATTTTTCTTAATCTCTTCCAATGCGGTATCCGCCGCGAGAGCCTTCCTATACGGCCGGTCGGTAGTCATAGCGTCGAAAGTATCCACTACCGCTATTATCCTTGAAGCTATCGGTATATCTTCTCCGGAGAGTCCGGCGGGATAGCCTTTTCCGTCGTATCTTTCCTGATGATGCAGAACGTCGTTTGCTATGTGGCTTAAAAATTTTATTTTTTTAAGCATGTTATAGCCTATTTCGGGATGCTTTTTAATCTCTTCATATTCCTCGTAGGTCAGTTTTCCCTGTTTATTTAATATAGAATCTTTTATGCCTATTTTTCCGACGTCGTGCATTGCCGCCGCATATCTGATATTTTTTATTTCATTATCGCTTAATCCGAGTTCTTTTGCCACCGCTACCCCGTAATCTATGAGTCTGTCGCCGTGGGTCCTGGTATATGTGTCTCTGGCTTCTATAGCCTCCGATATGGAACTTATAGTTTCAAAATGTTCTTCTTCGATATAATTCAGCTTCTGCGCGTTATATGCTGCGACGGAAATTACGTTTGAAATATTGGATATGAAATCTACGGTTTCTACCGAGTAATCCGTCCGTTTTTTACCGAAAAGAAAAATTAATCCCAGGAAATCCTTATCTGTTTTAATAGGTATCCCGATAAAGGTCTGTTTCGGAATATCTTTAAAGAAACAGTTGCAGGCACTATCGTTATAGGCTGTATTGCTTCCATCGTAATAATCAATAATAGGATAATCGGAGCTTAATGTTTTTAAGCATTTGCAGTCTTCTAATTTTATGAGTTCATGCCCGTAAAACGAACTATCCATATTATAGCTCTTAAATAATTTCAGGTCGGTATTTTTAAGAAACGTACAGTTTACGCATTTTTGCAATATTTTAGATTCAGGAGGGCATTTAACTAAGGGGCACTCGAATTCGGTCATATTGTAGCAGTTTATATTTCCGCCGAATATGGAGCATCTGGTCATATTGCAGTTAAAAAATTCATAGCAAAATTTACTTTCTTCTTTGTCTTTATCCTTAAGATACGCCATGGCTGAATCCGTTTTAGTAAAATTAATCAATCTTTTTACGAAATGGTCTATAATGCTCGAAAGGTCAAGGGAAGACGAAACAAGCTTGGAAACTTCGAGAAGATTGGCGATTTTTTGGCTTTCTTCTTTCTGCCTTAAATATAAGAGGTTGGCGTTTTCGTATAAAGTGAGGCTGTATATGAAAATACCTCCCATCATGGCTATGAATTTTGCGATTTTGGTTTCTTCTTCTGAAAAATCGTGCGTATCCTTCCTGTATATATTTAAGGCTCCTAAAACAAGCGTCCCTGCATAGATTGGAACGCTCAGCATAGACGACATATCGGTAAACTGTTTTTCCGGTTCGTAATATATATCGGACAGGTCGGATTTAAGATTGCCGCTGGCCAACGGTTCGCCGTTCTCTATGACCGAACCTATTAATCCCTCTCCGAGCATTATCTCGAAATCTTTTTTTATAAATTTGCCGCCTTGATAATATTTAACGCAAATTATCTTTTCGGTGTCCTCGTTAAGCATAAATATGGTTACGAGGTCGCTTTTTATAAAAGTCGATGCGGTAATGGAAATTTTTTCGTAAATTTCGTCCCTTGTATTTTTAGATATAAGGCCCTTGGATAAAAAATACGCTATATCGGGATATTCTACCATCTTAAGAAAGATAATTTAATATTAAGCTTTACTTTAATTTTGTAATAAAAATACGTAATATGAGTTAAATTAATAATTAGCGAATTTTTTTATTCTTTCGTTTCTTAAATCCTCTCCGCCGTATTCTTTAAGTTCTTCGATATTCTCCAAAATAGCTTTTTTCAGGTTTTCCGACGCGAGTTTTATATCTCTGTGCGCTCCGCCGAGAGGCTCGGGTATAATGCCGTCGATAACTTTAGAATCGTTTAACAGGTCTTTTGCCGTAAGTTTTAAAGAATTGGCGGCATCCTCGGTTTTAGAAGTATCTTTATACAGGATAGACGCGCATCCCTCCGGCGATATTACCGAATAAACCGAATACTCCATCATTAAAACTCTGTTCCCCGTTCCGAAGGCAAGCGCTCCTCCGCTTCCGCCTTCCCCTATTATTATGGATATAACGGGAACGGAAACATTTAATAAAGTATATATTGTTTTTGCTATCGCCTCCGACTGCCCCCTTTCTTCCGCTCCTAAACCCGGATACGCGCCGGGCGTGTCTATCAGCGTAACTATCGGGATAGAATATTTTTCCGCGAGCTTAAACAGCCTCTGCGCTTTTCTATAGCCTTCCGGATGGGGCATGCCGAAATTCCTGCACATTTTATCTTTTGTGTTGCGGCCTTTCTGGTGCCCCACTATAAGCGCCCTCTGCCTGTAACCCGAGGCGCCGTCTTTAATAAAGCAGAAGCCGCCGACTATGGCCTTATCGTCCATAAACAACCTGTCTCCGTGGAGTTCGGTAAAATTTTCGGCCATTAAATCTATATAATCCATAGTATAAGGTCTCAAAGGATGGCGGGACAACTGGGTAATCTGCCAGCTGTTTATATTTTTAAATATATCCCGCGTAAGTTTGTCCTTTTTGGCTTCGAGATTTTTTATCTCGTCGTCCACGTTGGCAAAGCCGCCCAGGTTAAACGTCTTTAGCTCTTCTATCTTCTGTTCGAGTTCGATTATAGGTCTTTCAAATTCGAGATACTGTATGGCCATAAATGTTTATTTTGTTTTATATTACTATGGGTTTTTTATTATACCACCTATTATATAATATTCAAATAGTCCGGCAGGGATTTTGATTTCAGCAATGCCTTGTCCACACCGAGACTCTCTTTGAGCACTATATTATATCCGGACATTCTTAATATTACTTTGGAATTGCCCTTTGAATCCGAAAGGCTGTTTTTTATCTCCGAAAGAAAGTTTCTAAATTCTCCAGCTTCGAAGAAAGCCGCATTTTCGTTTATTTCTATAATACACACTTCGTCTTCCTGCCTTACCTGCTGTTTTACCTTAACCTCGTCTAAGAGTTCTATGCTTTCTCCTATAACTTTAATATCCAAATCCATGTCATCGTAGTCCGCGCCGTACCCCGCCTTTACGGTTTCCGGTTTATTTTTGCCGTTTTGGGCGGCGTCGTTTTCCGCGGCGTCTTCGCCTGCCGCTCCGGCCGGTTCCAATACGTCTCCCGTATTTCCGGATGTATTCAGCCCTGAAAAATCTATTCTGCCGGTCAAGATTACGGGCTGATTCGTTCCTAATATTTCTTCGTACTTTAAAAAGTTTTTTGGGAAAAAAACGGCTTCGACGTTCGAGTTCTTATCGTTTAATATAAACGAAGCCATCTTGTCGTTATTTCTCGTTTTATGCACTTTCAGCTGATTTATGACTCCTGCCATTTTATAGGTATTATCCTTGTCCGCCGCGCCGCGTGACCGGCCGTTCGGTACGTCCGGCCGCCCAGGACCGCCTTTGCGCAGGCCTTTTATATATTCATATACTATATCCGCAACCGATTTTATGCCGAGCAGTTTAATCTTTTCTTCGTAACCGTCCAAAGGATGACCGGAAAGATAAAACCCCAGAGATTCTTTTTCGAAAGCGAGTATCGACTTTTTATCGTCCTTTTCCCCCGAAACCGTTAAATAGGACTCGTCTTTACCTTGAGCGTAATTAACGTTTTCTCCGAAAGAGGCAAATAGATCGACCTGCCCGGAATCTTCCTTTTCTCTTTTGCGGACGGCTTCCTCCATTACCGCTTCTAAATTATCCAGCATCCATTTTCTAGACTCTCCGGCGATATCTAAAGCCCCGCTTTTTATCAGGTTTTCTATAGTTCTTTTGTTGACTCTCCGCGTATCCACTCTGGAACAGAAATCGAATAAGTCTTTAAATATTTTATCTTTGCGGGTCTGCAAAATAGAATCTATCGCCGCTTTGCCTACGTTTTTAACTGCTCCAAGCCCCGTGCGGATAGCAAGTCTTCCGCCGCCTTCCGCGCCCGTATTTACTATCGCGAATCTTTCCGCAGATTCGTTAACGGACGGAGGCAGTATTTCGCAGGCGTTAATGCCGGACTTCGCCTCGTTTATTATCTTTGCCAGTTTATCGGTATTTGACATTTCACTGGATAAAAGGGCCGCCGTAAAATGCTCCTTGTAATTAGCTTTTAAATAGGCGGTCATATATGCTATATATGCGTATGCCGTCGAGTGGGACTTGTTAAAACCGTATTCTCCGAATTTAACTATAAGGGAAAAAATCTTTTCGGATTTTACCTCTTCTATTCCGTTTTTTCTGCATCCGGCAATAAATTTATCTTTCATTTGATTAATAAGTTCCGCCTGCTTTTTCCCTACGCCCTTTCTTAAAACGTCAGCCTCCCCCATAGAAAATCCGGCGAGATTGGTGGCCACTTTCATTATCTGCTCCTGATACAGCATTACTCCGTAAGTATCCTGAAGAATATCTTTCAGTAACGGATGGATATAATGTATTTTGGCTTTACCGTGTTTCGCTTTGATAAAATCGTCAACCATGCCGCTGCCGAGAGGTCCGGGCCTATAAAGGGCGACGAGGGGAATTAAATCTTCGAAAGAATTCGGAACGAGTTTTTTTATTAATTCTTTCATGCCGGAACTTTCGAGCTGAAATACCCCCGTAGTATCTCCGGCGGCTAAAAGTTTAAACGTCGCCCTGTCATTCAAATCTATATCGTATATGTTAAAATTAGCGCTTTGCCGCCTCGAATCGTTTATAAGGGCGATAGCCTCGTTCATTACCGTAAGAGTTTTTAATCCGAGAAAGTCGAACTTGATAAATCCCAATTTTTCCAAATCCGTTCCGGTGTATTGAGTGGTAATAACGTCCGTCTCTTTCGTTCCTTTATACAAAGGCATATGGTTATGGATGGGTTCGTTCGATATAACCACTCCTGCGGCGTGGGTGCTTGCGTGCCTTGCAAGGCCTTCGAGCCTTTTTGCTATTTCTATAAGTTTTTTTACCTTAGGGTTAGTTTCGATTAAACTCCGAAGCTTAGGCTCTTCTTTGATGGCATCCTCAAGGGTAATACCTAGGGTATTGGGAACGAGTTTGGCTATTTTATCGACCTCGGCGTAAGGCATATTTAAGGCTCTCCCCGTATCCCTTATTACGGCTTTCGCGAGCATAGTTCCAAAAGTTATTATCTGGGAAACCTGTTCTTCACCGTACTTGTCGGAAACGTATTTAATAACCTCGTCCCTGCCGTTTATGCAGAAATCGGAGTCTATATCTGGCATGCTTATTCTTTCTGGATTAAGAAACCTCTCGAACATAAGGTCGTATTTGATAGGGTCGATTTCGGTAATTTTTAGGCAATAGGCGGCAAGGCTTCCTGCGGCGGAGCCCCTTCCCGGCCCTACCGGAATATTATGCTCTTTAGCGTATTTGATAAAATCCGATACTATTAAAAAATATCCCGCAAAATTAGATTTTTTAATGACTTCTATCTCCATATCGAGCCTTGCCGCGTATGCTTCGGGATTTTTCGCATAGGATTCGGCGGCGGCTTTCGTAGGATTTTTTATAAAAACTTCTTCGAAACCTTTCCTCGTTTCGCGTTCAAAAAAATCGGCGACGGAAGTTTCGGAGTACTGAACGGAATTTTTATTATCTTTATCTTTAAACTGGGGAAAATGATGCCCTTCTTTAAGTTTAAACGAAAAATTGCATTTATCGGATATCATTTTTGTGTTTGAAATTACTTCGGGGGGGTATCCGCCGAAAATTTCCTTCATTTCTTCCTGCGACCTGAAATAAAGGTCTTTCGTCGAAAATTTCATTCTGTCCTTGTCTTCCACCGTCTTGCCGGTCTGGATGCACAATAGGACGTCGTGAGCTTCATAGTCCTCTTTTAGAAGATAATGACAGTCGTTTGTGGCGACGAGAGGCACGCCGTATTTTTTAGACAAATCCAGCAGTCCTTTATTTGCCGTTATCTGCTCTTCCATGCCCTGGACCTGCATCTCCAGATAGAAATCGTCTTTAAAAAGCTCTAAATAATATTTAAGGCTTTCTTCAGCCGCATCGTATTTTCCTTGGACTATATTATATGGAATTTCCCCTTTTATACATGCGGACAGGGCTATTAAACCTTTATGGTTGTCTTTGAGTATGTTCTTGTCTATTCTGGGTTTGTAATAAAACCCGTCGATATAAGATTTAGATACTAATTTGGACAGGTTCCGGTAACCTTCGTCGTCTTTGGCAAGCAGTATAAGATGGTAATAATATTTTTCGCTTGCGTTCTTAAGTTTCATATCGGACTTCGAAACATACATTTCGCAGCCGATTATAGGCTTTATCTTTTTTTTAACGGCTTTCTCGTAAAATTCTATAGCTCCGAACATATTGCCATGGTCGGTTATCGCGACGGAAGGCATGCCGAATTCGACAGCCTTGTTTATTATATCGTCGATTTTAATCGCCCCGTCTAAAAGGCTGTAATGCGAATGCAGATGCAGATGGACGAACTCGTTCATAATTTTACTCCCATTCTATCGTCGAAGGCGGCTTTGAAGTGATATCGTAAACCACCCTGTTTATTCCTTTTATTTCCGAAATTATTCTGGAAGAACATATTCTCAATATATCGTAATCTAGTTTTGCGAAATCCGCGGTCATCCCGTCCGCCGAAGTCACCGCGCGGAGAGCTATAACCGACTCGTAGCTTCTTTTGTCCCCCATGACGCCGACGGTCTTAACCGGAACGAGCACGGGGAAAGACTGCCATACTTTGTCGTATAATCCGGCTTTTTTTATCTCTTCGGTTACAATCGAGTCGGCTTTTCTTAAAACGTCGAGCCGCCGTTTATCGACCTCGCCTATTATCCTTATGGCCAATCCGGGGCCGGGGAACGGCTGCCTGTTTATTATTTCATCCGGGATTCCGATATTTTTTCCTATTATGCGAACCTCGTCCTTAAATAATTCCCTCAGCGGCTCTATTAATTTCAAATTTAATTTTTTGGGAAGTCCTCCCACGTTATGATGGCTTTTTATGATGCTTGAGGCTCCGAATACTTTTACCGATTCGATAACGTCTGGATAAAGAGTTCCTTGAACAAGAAAATTTACCCCTTTTATTTTTTCGGCTTCTTTTTCGAATATTTTTATAAAAAGTTTTCCTATAATTTTACGTTTTTTTTCAGGGTCCGAAACGCCTTTCAATTCTTTTAAAAACAAACCGGAAGCATTTACCAGCTTAACGTTAAGGCTTAAGTTCTCCCTGTAATATTTCATAACGGATTTTGCTTCCGTTTCCCTCAGCAGGCCGTTATCCACGAATATACATTTGAGCCTGTCTTTGACGGCTAAGTTCGTAAGAACGGCCGCAACGGTAGAATCCACTCCGCCGGATAAGGCGCATATGGCCGTTTTGCCGCCGATATTTTCTCTTATTTCTGCAACTTTGCCGGATATAAAATCCTCTAACTCCCAGTCTCCTTTTACTTTTGCTATATCGAATAAAAAATTATTCAATATAGCCGTTCCACAGGCGGTATGTATGACTTCCGGGTGGAATTGGAGGCCGTACATTTTCTTCCCGCGGTTCTCGAAAGCCGCGGTATCGCAGGTTTCGGTCTGAGCCGTTACCGTAAAACCGTCCGGTATTTTAACTATAACGTCGCCGTGGCTCATCCATACGCGGCTGGATTTTCCGCATCCGTTAAAAAGCCTGCTTTCTTTAATAATTTTAAGTTCGGAGTGTCCGTATTCCCGGTTTTTTGCCGGTATTACTTCTCCGCCGAGAAGATGCGCCATAATCTGCATACCGTAGCATATGCCGAGAAAAGGAACTTCAAGTTTGAATATTTCTTTAGATATGACGGGAGCGCCTTTATCGTAAACCGAAGAAGGCCCGCCGGAGAGTATAATTCCGTCGGCGTTAAAATCTTTTA
>JAJYHI010000151.1 GCA_021784835.1 bacterium | reverse complement strand
ATAAAAATCTCTATAATGTTATATTATTTATTAATTTAATTAATTCTCTTCGGAGAGATGGCCGAGTAGGTCGAAGGCGTTCGCCTGCTAAGCGAATGTATGTCCTAATAGATGTACCGAGGGTTCGAATCCCTCTCTCTCCGCCAGTTAAAAACGCAATTTCCAAATCTCAAATCTCATATCCTAAATGCTTCCGAAAGGCGGTTTCTTAATCCGGAATTTCTTTTTTCTTCTTTTGAATTCATCGCTATGCCGAAAGCCTTGAAAGTTCCGAAAATCACCACATTTTTCTTTCCTCTGGTTATTGCGGTGTATAATAAGTTTTTCTTCAACATCATATAATGCGACTGGTGGAATAAAACGACGACATTATTAAATTCGCTTCCCTGAGCTTTATGAATCGAAAGGGCATAAGCGTGCATTATATTTTCGTAAACGTCTATAAAATCGTAAATTACCGTTTTATTTTTACCGTCAAGATTATTATTTACGGAGAAATCGACCGACATAGTTTTCTCATTATGGTCTATATTCGAGATGTAGCCCGTATCGCCGTTAAAAACGTCGAGGTCATAATTATTTTTCTTTTGTATAATTCTGTCATGCAGCCTAAATTGAACGCCGTTGCAGATAAATGTCGTACTATTTAAATTTTCCGCGGTATTCTCTTCCCCGCAGATTGTCTTAATGCCGGTTGCGGCTTCCGTATAATCGGGAACGGGGTTAAATATATTTTGCAGTATTTTATTAAGGTTGTTATAGCCTAAATCTCCTTTCCGCATAGGAGTCAGAATTTGAATATCGTCAAAAACGAAAGTGTTTATTATTTCCTTATTTATTTTATCAGTCTTAATTCTCCTGTTATCCGCAACCTTTTTGATAAACGCGGTAAAATCTTTTAGAAGCTCTTCCCTGCCGGATTCAGCCGCGTCGTATTCCTTTCTGTATTTTATCGTAAACTCATTTCTGCCGGTTTCTTTTTTTCCCGTAATAAATTTTTTATTATTTAAAAGGTTATGGGCATTTAAATTAATCAGCCCGCCTTCATTTTGCCTGAATACTTTGGTTAAAAAAACCGTCGGGAAAAAAGCTTTTGTTTCGTCGTGTCCCGATGAACCGAAATATATAAGGTCTCTCAGGACGTCGCCTGGACTTACGGACGGTATCTGATTAACATCGCCTACTAAAACCAGAACGGCGCCGTCTTTTACGGCTTTCAGCAATTTATAAAAAATAATTATATCTACCATGCTCATTTCGTCGATGACGATTAAATCATGGGGAAGTTTATTGTTTTCGTTATAAGTAAAAAACGATTCGTTTGTCTGCCTGTCGAACTGCGCCTTTAAAAGCCTGTGTATAGTTGAAATATCTATTCCGCTATTACCGCCGGTGACGTTTTCGCCTGAGTTTCCATTATTTATAATATCCGAAAGTCTTTGAGCTGCTTTTCCCGATAAAGAAGTCAGGGCAATTTTTTTATTGCCGTGCAGGCCTACTATGGTTTTGATAACGGTCGATTTTCCGGTTCCGGGACCGCCGGAAATAATAGAAATCTTATAATTCAAAGCGTTAAAAACCGCAAGTTTTTGTTCTTCCGTAAGAGATGTCGGACATTTACCCGATATATTCTCTTTTGAATCTGCCACGGCTTCGGTTGCGGCATATCCGGCAATCCTTTTTAATTCTTTCGATACTCCTATTTCGCTGTAATAATAAACCGGAAGATATATTTTAAGGCGGCTTAACCGGTTTTCGCCTTCAGCGCCTTCAACGATAGTTAAATCTATATTATTTTTATCCGGCTTAGCCGGAATAGATTTTATATCCGAAACTTCATCGGAATCGGCGATTAATTTATTTTCTTTTATTAAAGCGCCAATATATTTATTTAAATCGCGCGTGCTTATCAGGCTTGTATCTTCTATTATTTCTTTAATTCCGTTCTTAATAGCTTTATAACGGACATAGCAGTTTCCAGAATTCTCGCAGAACTGTCCTATAATATATTTTAAAGCTTCTTTAATTCTGTTGGGGTCGTCTTTTTTAATTCCCAATTTTTCAGCCATAATATCGGCTTTTTTGAACCCTATTCCTTTAATTTCCGTAAAAAGATATGGATTTTCCTGCGCGACGGCAATAGATTTGTCCTTAAATTGATTATAAACCGATTTAATCTGATAATCGCTGAATTGATAAGGCTTAAAAAACATTATTGCTTTTCTAAATCCATAGCTTTCTTTAAGGCCTTCGAGTATAGTGGATAGTTTTACTCTGCCGATACCGCCGATTTCTTTTAGTTTTTCCGGTTCGTTATCGATTATATCCAATGTTTTTTCTTTAAATTTTTCGTAAATCTGTCCCGCAATAACTTTTCCTATGCCTTTAAAAATACTTGAGGAGAGGTAATCTATTATTGCGGTTTTTGTATTTGCGAGAGATACTTCGTATTGAGTGAAATTAAACTGGTAGCCGTATTTTTTATGGTGGATAAACCGGCCTTTAAGTTTAACTTTTGAATCCGAAACCGGTTTATCGAAAAATGTACCGGAAGCGGTAATAAATTTTCCATTGGAATATACGTTAAGGATTGTAAAACCGTTTTCCGGATTCTGAAATACGGCTTTTTTTATAATGCCGTTAACAGTAATAATTTTTTCGTTTTCTTTACCGTTGCCGGACATAATTTCAATAGTTTAAAATAAAATTAAAATAAAAATATCCTTAAATATAAACCAAGCAAGGTTGCAAAAAGGACGGGAACGGTGATTACGAAGCCTACCTTCATATAATAACCCCATGTTATCTTAATCCCTTTCCTTTCGAGGACGTTGAGCCACAACAGCGTTGCCAGGGAGCCTATCGGGGTCAATTTAGGGCCTAAATCGCATCCGATTACGTTGGCGTAAACGGAAGGTTTAAGCATTATCTCTTTCAGGTTTGCGGAATGTATAGCGAGGGAGTTAATCATTACGGTCGGCATATTATTCATAACCGAAGATATGAAAGCGGCGAGATATCCGGTATAAACGGTAAGAATAAAGCCGCCGTAACCTGCAAAATAGGAAATGGATTTTCCGAGCAGATATGTCAACCCCGCATTTTTAAGACCGAAAACCACTAAATACATTCCGAGAGAAAATACTACTATATTCCAGGGGGCATTTTTAAAAACCAGCTTAAGATTAACCGCAGGGCTTTTAAACCCGAAAACGACAAATATCAATGCAAAAGATGCGGCGAAAATAGATACTGGGAGACTTAAAAATTCGCTTAAAAAATAACCGGCGAGAAGCAGTATTAAAATCAGAAAAGAAAATTTAAAAAGTTTGGCATCCTTGATTGCATCCTTTGGGGTTTTTAGCAGTTTGACGTCGTATCTTTCCGGAATGTCTTTCCGGAAATAAATATACAAAACGGTTAACGATATTGCTATAGAAAATAAATCCGGCACATACATATCGATAAAATAAGTAAAAAATCCTATATTAAAATAGTCGGCCGAAACGATATTTACCAGATTGGAAATCTTAAAAGGAAGGCTTGCCGCATCCGCAATAAAACCTCCGGCCATGATAAACGGCAGCATATTTTTTCTTTCGAACTTAAGGGCTTTCATCTTTTCGTAAATTATCGGCGTTATAATTAAAGCCGCGCCGTCGTTGGCAAAAAAAGCGGATACTAAAGCCCCGAGAAGAATTACGTAAACGAACATCTTTTTGCCGCTGCCGCCCGCAAATCTTGCCATATGCAGAGCCGCCCATTCAAAAAAACCTATTTCGTCCAGTATTATGGAAATAATTATTATAGCTACAAAAGTAAATGTGGCGTCCCAGACTATATCGAAAACTTTTATTATATCTTTCAGGACTATTACGTTAAAGATAAGCGCAAGCAATGCCCCTATAATAGCGCTGTAGCCTATTCCTATATTATATGGCTTTTTAATAATCAGGAACAGGGTGAATAAAAATATTACTACGGAGACGACGATTAAATAACCGTAAAAATGTATATGGGCGATATTAAACATTTCGAAGAGGCGAAAAGAAAATTCGGACATTATGATTCTTTTCAGGCCTTTATTGCTGCGTTATTTTAATGGTCGGGACGACAGGATTTGAACCTGCGACCCCCTGCACCCCATGCAGGTGCGCTACCGAGCTGCGCCACGTCCCGATTTTAATCTGTCTGTATGTTAAAAATATATTGCGGGTTTTTAATGGTCGGGATGACACGATTCGAACGTGCGACCCCCTGCTCCCAAAGCAGGTGCGCTACCAACTGCGCCACATCCCGATAAATATTTTTCAATTTTTAATTCTAACACTTATTAGTTTTATAGGCAATATTTTTTTACAAATCCATAGCCTTTTATCAAGATTTAGAGTTTTTGTTCATAAGCCAATAAACGATGCCGAGCACTAAAACAAGGAATCCGAGAACGGCTACCTCCTGTGAATTTTGCGGAGCAAGCGAAAAAATCAATATTTTTCTTAGCAGTGCCGCCATTGCAAGGCCTATAAAAGCGCTCAAAGCAAATTTATGCCCCTGAAGCTTTTTGACCTCTTCTTCTAGCAGTTCCCTTATCGCCCATACAATCAGCATAGCTCCTAAAATATCTATAACGGTAGATTCAAAGGCGCCGCCTCCGAACGCAAAATTATAAATTTCGAATACAAACAGGAGAAAAACCATAATAGTCGCGATAATAAGAGATATTACCAAAGCAAGGTCCAATATATAAGAAAATTTTGAACTGAATTTAATTATTTTTGTTTCGAATTTTGTAGCCGCGATGTAAAATTTTCCTTCGCTTATATAAGAACTTATTATAATATCGAGATTTATATCTATGATTTTGTTTACCGATGCGATAATTTCGTCTCTTTTGCTTGAACTTGGAAAATTTCTAAGAATAATACCGTGTATAAAATTTCTTATATAATTCATCGTGGCGCTTACATAATGGGAAGGCAGTTTTATTTCTGCGTGGACTTCTCCGATACGCTTCAATTTGCGCAAATATTCATTATTATACGTTCCCGAAAAAAGACCCATGAACCAAAATTTAAGCTTTTCCTGATGCCTGTTTCTAATTTCCTCATTCGGGAGGAACTTGCTAAAGTCGTCAAAGTTGGAAATAAAGGAGTAAGTGTTGGAAATGAAATCGTTTGCGTTAGAGCTCATCAAGCCGCTTAACTGCATTAAATTAGAAGCGTCGCTATCGGTAAAAGAATATATCAGCTTTATTTTATCAAGGGTTTCCATATTTTTATTATACCTTAAAATTATTTCCGCGGCAATTCATATATTTCAATATATAAATTGCAATATATGAATCCGGCGTGCATAAATCACTTTGAAATCCCGTTTTATTATGCTATAATGCACATATATCGATATCGTAATATATTAATTTTATTTGGAATAAAATAAGCTAATATTATACAGACTGCTTAACGATTTTTTTAAATTAAAAATATTATAGGGGGGGTAATCTAATGGCTCGTATCGTAGTCCTTGGAACAGGTTTTGCAGGCAACACAGCCGCATTAAATTTAAAAAAGGCATTAGGAGGCAAGCACGACGTTATCGTGGTATCGCCTCGGAAAAATTTTTCTTACGTGCCTTCATTTGTATGGGTCGGCGTGGGTTCGATGCAGCCTGAAAAGACCCAGTTTAATCTTGAGCCGGTTTATAAAAAACACGGAATCGAATTTAAGGAAGGAGCGGCTGTAGAGATACATCCCGACAGCCAAGACCAATACGTCGTCGTGAAATATTCCGACGGCGGAACGGAACGGGTTAAATATGACTATCTGATAAACGCAACAGGACCTAAACTTAACTATGCGGCTACGCCCGGGCTTGGACCGGACGCAGGTTATTCCGATTCTATATGCACACTGCCCCATGCAGTAAAAACCCGCGACAATTATTTGAAAGCCGTAGAAAAGATGAAGCAGGGCAAGAGGCAAAGATTTATAGTCGGTACCGGACACGGAGCGGCTACATGTCAGGGGGCGGCATTTGAATTTATACATAATTTGGAATTCGACCTTAACAGGCGCGGAGTACGCCGCAATGCCGATATTACATGGATATCCAACGAACCGGCCATCGGGGATTTCGGGGTTGGCGGGGTCGTAGTGAAAAAGAACGGAAATTTAGTTTCTGGAAAGCTTTTTGCGGAATCCACCTTTTTGGAAAAAGGCATAAAATGGGTTGAAAGGGCGCACGTGCGCAAAGTGGAAGAAGGTTCTTTAGATTACGTCAATATCGAGGGAGAAGAAGGAAAACTTGATTTTGACTTTGCCATGCTTATACCGCCGTTTGCAGGCGTTCCTATAGCTTACATAGATAAAGACGGCAACGACATGAAAGCCCAGATGTGCGTGCCGAGCGGTTTTATGAAAGTCGATGCCGATTACGCATCTGCGGCAAAACCTTTTGAAGAATGGAAGAATTCGGACTGGCCGAAAAAATATAATAATCCTGTTTATAAGAACATATTTGCCGCAGGAATAGCTTTTGCCCCTCCCCATCCTATAAGCAAGCCTTTTAAAGCGCCGGACGGCACCCTTATAGTTCCAAGCCCTCCCAGAACAGGTATGGCATCGGGAATTATCGGGCATACGGTTGCTCTTTCCATCATCGACATGGTAAAGAATGGAGCCGAGGAGCCGACGCAAGAGGCGTCTATGACGGAATTCGGAGCTATATGCATAACCTCCATGGGCAAATCGATGACGCGCGGCTCCGCCGCCTTATTAACTATGGACCCCGTAGTTCCTAATTACGAAAAATATAAATTCGGCAGAAATCTGAATTATACTTTCGGCGATATAGGCCTTGCCGGACACTGGGTTAAATATATGCTGCATTACTTATTTATGTGGAAGATGAAGGGAAAGTTTTTATGGCAGTTTATCCCCGATTGATAATTTTTGCCTGAAATATATAATAATAAAATAATTCAATTTTTAAAAAGATAACCGGAGGCCGATATTTTATGGAAGATAAAAGCGTAAAAGACTTAACAGAATACGTTCCTTATTCTAAAGAGGCGAGGTCGTTTATGGCGCCTACTAAATATACCGTATTCATAAGAACATTTATTCCGTGGCAGTTAATAAAGTTTGCATATTATAATTTGAAGATGTTAAGGGTTTTATCGAAAGGGCACGGCAGATTCCTGGATGAATAAATAACGCGTCAGCAAAAATAATCGTAAAGAAAGGCATCCTATTTGTAAACGGGATGCCTTTCTTTTATAGATTTGACGGTTAAGAGCCGAAATTTTTGGCGACGAATTTCCAATTTACAAGATTCCAGAAATGTTCGATATAACTCGGCCTGGCGTTGCGATAATCGATGTAATAAGCATGTTCCCATACGTCGCAGGTTAAAAGGGCGGTTTTACCTGAAGTCATAGGCGTACCTGCGTTGCCGGTCGCCGTCAGTTCGATGGTGCCATCCTGATTTTTAACCAGCCATGCCCAGCCGGAACCGAATAAAGTGGCGGCCGTCTGGCTGAACTGCTTTTTAAAATCGTCAAAAGTACCAAACTTAGCATCAATAGCTTTTGCCAGATTTCCTTCGGGGCGGCCTTCGCTGTTCGGAGACAGGCAATGCCAATAAAAAGTATGGTTCCACACCTGAGCGGCATTATTAAAAATACCGCCGGACGATTTTTTAATAATGTCTTCCAATCCCTGTTCTTGAAATTCCGTACCCTTAATAAGGTTATTCAGATTATTTACATATGCATTATGGTGTTTCCCATAATGGTATTCAAGGGTTTCCCGCGAAATATGGGGCTGAAGCGCATCCATAGCATAAGGTAGTTCAGGCAGTTTGTGTTCCATTTTAATACTCCTTATAATTAAAAGTTTGATATATATTATTTAATAATAATTATATCACAACTTTTTTATAAAATGAAAACATTGGAAATATTTGTCATAGCGTGGCAAAAACGAGGAAAGGGGCAGGCAAGGCGTTCGCCTGAAACCCTTTAAAATAGTGGTGAGCCGCGCGGGAGTCGAACCCACGACCACCTGATTAAAAGTCAGGTGCTCTACCTGCTGAGCTAGCGGCTCTTAAAATTGTAGGTACTTTTTATATTTATAAGGATAAAGGAAGAATTTTGGTCATATCAGGAAAATTATAATTAAGACCGGTAGCAGAATAAATGCCGAGACCGATAATAACTATAACGCTGATTACCATTACTATCCACATAACTTTCGTAAAATGCTTGTTATTGTCTTCCATAATTAATCCCCCTTAATATTAATTTTCAAACTTTAATATGCTAACAAAAAAATATTAAAATTGCAAGATATAAATTGCATAAATCCGTATCGGTTTATATAATCGATTCGGGAGTTGATTTAATTGACAATATAAGGACTAAAATTATATAATATTAAATAAAAACTATTCTTTCAACGTTCCTGCATAATTGTATCAATAAAAACAAATGATATGTAGGTTTAATATATATTTAATAGGGGACAAGAATTTTTTTAAAGACGAAAACAGCTATCTCGAAGCATTAGATGTTTGTTTTTATAACGGCGTCGGAGCATTTCAATTAAGGCAGAAGGATATCGGTGTTAACGAATTTATTAAATTAGGCGAAAAAGTTAAACCGGTATTGAAAAAATATCCGGACGTAAAATTTTTTGTCAACGACAGGATAGATGCGGCATTAGCCCTTGAAGCCTACGGCGTCCATTTGAATATTAACAGCATTCCGGTTAAGGCGGTTAAGGAAAAGGTTAAAAATCTCAAAATATTTTATTCTTCACACTCTATAGAAGAAGCTGTAAAGGCAGAGAAAGACGGCGCCGATTTTATTACATTTAGCCCGATTTACAAAACAAAAAATCAGGAATTTCAACATGGGACGGATATGCTGGAAAGGGTTGTGCGTTCCGTCAAAATACCCGTTTTTGCTCTCGGAGGTATTAACGAGAATAATCTTTCCGAAATAAAAAAAGCCGGAGCCGGACATATAGCGGTCCAATCGGGTATATTAAAAAAAGGAGATATAGGCAAAGCAGTTAGAACATTAATCGATATACTCGGCGCAAAGTAAATAGCGGCAGGTAAAATAACGAAAGATAATAAACGTTCTATAAATTAAATATAGGCCGGCAAATAAACCGTTAAAAAAATAGGGAATAATATATGAAATATATAAATCAGATAGAAGCCGCAAGGAAAAATATAATTACCGAAGAAATGAAATCGTGCGCCGCGGCTGAAGGCGTTTCCGCTGAAACAATACGCGGCGACATTATGAACGGCAGGACGGTTATAACTAAGAACCGTTCAAGGGATATAAGCCCTCTTGCGGTGGGGAAAGGTTTAAAGACAAAAGTTAATGCCAATATAGGCTCTTCCGGAGATAACCACAGTATCGAAGAAGAATTAGAAAAGCTATTCGCGGCGATAAGCGCCGGAGCGGATGCCGTGATGGACCTTTCTACAGGCGGAAACATAATAGAATTCAGGCAAAATATCCTTAAAAATTCTACGGTTCCGGTTGGAACGGTTCCGCTTTACGAAGCATTTCAGCCTGCCATGGAAAACGGCGGTTCTAGCGGATTAAGTTTTATCGATGAATTCGACCCGGAATACCTTTTTGAAGTTATAGAAAGACAGTGCGAAGAAGGAGTTGATTTTATTACCGTCCACTGCGGGTTGACGTTAAACGCGATAAAAACCATGAATATGCAGACGAGGATTATGGGTATAGTTTCGAGAGGCGGTTCCTTGATTGCTTCATGGATGATAAAAAAAAATAAAGAGAATCCTCTGTACGAAGACTACGGCAGACTTTTGAAAATAGCAAAGAAAAACGACGTCGTTTTAAGCTTAGGCGATGGATTAAGACCCGGCTGTCTTAACGACGCTACCGACAGGGCACAGATTACCGAACTCGTGACGCTCGGCGAATTGCAGAAAAAGGCGCTTGAAGAGGGCGTTCAGGTAATGATAGAAGGTCCGGGACACGTTCCGTTGAATCAGGTAGAAGAAAATATAAAATTGGAAAAAAGCCTTTGCAACGGAGCCCCTTTTTATGTGCTGGGTCCTTTGGTTACCGATATAGCCCCCGGTTACGACCACATAACAAGCGCTATAGGCGGTGCGATAGCCGCGGGCGCGGGCGCGGATTTCCTGTGCTATGTTACGCCGGCGGAGCACTTAAGGCTTCCGTCCGTATCGGACGTTAAAGAAGGGGTTATAGCTTCTAAAATAGCCGCCCATGCAGGTGATATTGCAAAGGGAATTAAAGGCGCCCTAGATATAGATTTAGAAATGAGCAAAAACAGGCGTGCGATGAACTGGGAGAAACAGTACGAATGTGCGTTAGACCCCGAAAAAGCAAAAGAAATGAGAGCATCCCTCCCTCTTAAAGACGATAAAGTCTGTTCTATGTGTTCTTCTTACTGCTCCATTAAATTAAACGCTTCTTTTAAATAAAATTAATTTATAAATAATTATAAATCGCAATGGAAGAACTCAGCAATGAAGTACGGAATATAAACCGAATCATTTCCGAGATTTACGGCGAGTTTAAAAATGCCCGTAAAATCAATTATAATGAACAAGGCATTATTAAATATGATACTTCCCATATAGACAGGTTCGGCTCGTTCAAGTTTTTTAAAATAAACGGCGAATATATTTTAAAGCCTTTATCCGACGAAAATTCCGCCGTACAAGAATCCGGCGGAATCGGCGCAGACGGTTATTCGCTGTTGCTATCGGATTTTATAGGAATAGACAATATAATTAAAGACGTTTTTCGGAATACTATGAAATTTGCTTCCGGTAAACCTGCAAATAACGTGCTTTTATGGGGCGACAGAGGAACGGGCAAATCTTCGCTTATAAGGGCGCTGGCAAAATCATTCGGCGGACCGCCTTATATAAACAGGATAAAGTTTATAGAAATAGTGGAAGACACGGCGGAGCTGATTTACCAGTTAATCACCGTTATTAAAACAAAACCATACCGTTTTATATTGATTTTTGACGATATCGCATTCGATGCCGATTCTTTATTTTATAAGAAACTAAAATCCATTCTCGACGGCGGATTAGACGAACTTCCGGAAAATATCATTATTTACGCAACGTCTAACAAGCGCCATCTTACAAAGGAAACATTTTCTCCGGAAAACCACGGCTCAAGCTTCATACATCCCGAAGAAGAAGCCGAAGAAAGCCTTTCCTTAAGCGACAGATTCGGTTTGACATACGGATTATACAGTTTTAATCAGGAAACGTATTTAAAAATAGTCGAATTATATTTGAAAAAATACGGAGTTAAAACGTCTTCCGTAGATATGGACGGCATTAGGAAAAATGCCGTAAATTATGCGCTTATCAAAGGTTCCAGGTCGGGAAGAACGGCAAAACAGTTTGCTATAAGCTTAATTAAGGATTAACGAAGATTTAGAAATATTTTTTCTTGCAAAAATTTTCAAAAGTTATAAAATTTAGGATACGATATATTACTTAATTTAAATTAATATTAAATAAAAAGCCGTCAATGTCCGAAATAAAATATTCTACCGGATACAGGCCTAAAATGTCCATCAAGGCTAAATTAGTCTTGTCGTTTTCTCTATCCGTTTTAATTCCGCTAATTCTTTTAGCTATTGCCAATACTTATATATTCAGGAACCAGACAAAAAAAGAAAGCCTTAATAAAGTCAGGATTACGTTAAGCGGGGCGCAGAGGATTTATTATTCGCAGGCAAACCGTCTTAAAAACGGCTTTTTGATAAGCTCTTACAATCCTTATCTGATAAATGCCGTTATCCATAAAAATATTTCTTTCCAAAATTCATTAATCAAATCATACAAAGACGCTTTTAATTTTGCGGACTATATAGGAATAACCGACAAGGAAGGGTTTATTAAGGCATCTACCGGAGGAAGCAGAAACTTCAAGCCTTCCCTTGGAGGCATGATATTCGAAGCTTTCAGGACTGGTTTTCCTGTCGTAAAAACTGCGATTATAAGAAAACAGACCCTTTTGAGGATGAATATTAAAATGGCGGACAACGCTTCAAATATGTTTTTGGTAACGGTAGTTCCCCTGTTTTACGACGGTCATTCTATAGGTTCGATTTTCGGTTTGATTAACTTAAACAACAACAGCTATTTACCGGAAACGATTTATAACGAATACCACTTGAAAACTGCTGTTTTTGCTTCCCTTTTTAACAGGCAGGTATGCCTTTCGACCTTAAAAATCCCCGGAAACATTTTTGGCGAAGGCTCGAGGCTTCCGGAAGATATCCATAATAAAATCAAAGACGGAAAGGATTTTATAAAGGAATTGAGCTATAACGGAGAAACGGTTTTTGCCGCATTCCATCCCATAAAAA
The DNA here is from genome assembly GCA_021784835.1 of bacterium. Next base: position 3,032 of record JAJYHI010000151.1, on the reverse strand, counting down.
ATATAAACGGCAGGGTTATAGGCTCCATAGCCGTCTTTATTTCGAACAGGCGTTATGTCACGTTATTCAGAAAGGCGGCGGAGTACGCAATGTTTATTATTTTGGTAGGCCTCGTTATATCCCTCGTCATTTCGTATTTTGCCTCAAAAGACACTTTAAATCCGATATCCGCCATAGAAACCGCCATTAAGGAATTTACCTCCGGAGATTTAGATACCAAACTTATTATCAATACCAACGATGAATTTGAAGACATAGGCAAAGGTTTTACGGAAATGGCTATGACCGTTAAAGACAGGGAAGAAAGAATGGAAAAGTATAATTCGTTCTCCGATTTCTTAGTCGGCTCTTTGGATTTCGATAAAATAATAACCTCGACCTTAAATATTTTAGAGGAACTATTAAATATATCTTCCGGCATAATATACGTTTACAGCAAGAGCGGCAAGTTTGCTACTTCGGCTGAAGGCGGAGGCAAAGATAATAACGAAACGGACATAAAAGCCGACAAATCCGACTGCGAAGACCTGTCCAGCGCATTATCCGAAGGCGAAGAGGGTTTTCTAATACCCTGGCAGTTCTACGGCATTAGGAAATTCGTAGCCAATAAGATAAGCGCCTCCGAAGGAATGGCGGGACACTGCCTTAAAGACAGAAAGACGATATGGTTTAGGGATATTCCTGAAAACGCCCTGATTTTGAAAGAAAAACTTTTGGAAAAAGGCGGGGAAGGAATGACTATGGATTACGGTTTCTGCGAAGTGTTTCCTAAAGATATAGTCTGGCTTCCTTTGTACGTCGGCGATATAAACATCGGCGTTTTGATGGTTTCTTCCATTCATAGCTTCAAAAAAGAAGATATAGCATTTTTAGAACATGCCGTTAAAGAGCTTTCGGTAGCTTTAGACAATGCAAAGATACACATGAAGATAAACGAGCTTTCTATTACTGACGAACTGACGGGACTTTACAACAGAAGAAAAATGGACGAGGTTTTGGAATCAGAATTCAACAAGGCAAAAAGATACGGAAGCAGTTTATCGGTTATGATATTAGATATCGACCATTTTAAAGAAGTTAACGATTTTTACGGACATAAGGTAGGCGATATAATTTTATCGCATATAGGCTCTATTTTAAGGCGTAATATTAGAAACATAGATATTGCCGCAAGATATGGCGGAGAGGAGTTCGTCATAATTTTACCGCAAACCGATTTTAACGGAACCGTTCTTTCGGCTAAAAAATTAAAAAGTATTATAAGAAGTCAGCGGTTTACACAAATCGCCGGCGAGGTCACTATTTCAATAGGAATCGCTACTATGCCGGACGAAAGAATAAATAGCACAGACGATATTTTAAAAATTGCCGACGATTTCCTTTATGAGGCGAAAAACAGCGGCAGAAACAGGATAATAGGCGAGCATCAAGGAAAAAAGGTCGAAATAACGGGAGACGACGATGCCGATAATTCCGAATGATTTTCACTAAAAATAAAATTTCTAACGCATCATTATTAAAGAAATTATTATGACATGAAAAAAAATACTGCAGGGATAGATATAGGCGGAACAAATTTAAGGTGTGGAATATTTGGAGAAGGCGGGACGGTAAAGAACAGACTATCGGTTTCATTTCCAAAATCATTGGATGAAGCCGAAAAACAGGTGGATTTTATAGTAAATAACGTTAAGCAATTTTTATCGGCAAACGAAGAATACGGCGTTAAATCTATAGGAGTAGGCATAGCGGGGCAGATAGACGATAAGACGGGCTCTGTTTTGTTTTCTCCTAACATGAACTGGCACGAAGTTCCCCTTAAGTATATACTGGAAAAAGAAACCGGCTTGGACGTTTATATAGCAAACGACTTAACCGCTGTTACTTACGGGGAATGGAAGTTCGGTTCGGGAAAAGGCGAAAATAACATTATATGTATTTTTGTCGGAACCGGTATAGGTTCGGGAATAATAATCGACGGGTCTTTATATGCGGGCTGTTCTAACGCCGCGGGAGAGATAGGACATATAACCGTTGTTTCGGGGGGCAGAAAATGCACATGCGGGAACTCCGGCTGTCTCGAAGCGTATGCCGGAGGGCTCGGAATCGCAAATATAGCTAAAGAAAGAGCCGCCGCTGATATGAACGGCTTTAAAAATATAATAGATGCGGCAGGAGGCGGCATAGGCGGTATATCTGCCGAAACGGTCGCCGACGCTTATAAAGCCGGAGATAAAAAAGCCGCAGAGATAATTAAAGAAACGGGTATTTATCTGTCCGACGGCGTAATCAGCGCAGTAAATTTATTGAATCCCTGCGCAATAATACTCGGTGGAGGAGTTATAGGCGGTATTCCCGGCCTGTTCGATACCGTTAAAAACGAGGTAGGCAAAAGGGCGCTTAAGGCGTCGGCATCGAACCTGAGGATATTAAAATCGGGATTAGGGGAAGATGCCGGAATTATAGGCGCCGCAGGTTTAGCCGTTATGCACTGCCTTTAGATATAAGCCTCTCCGTCTTCGTACGCAAGATTTTCGAAAGATGTATATTTATCGATATAGGAAAGTTTGACGATGCCGGTAGGACCGTTTCTCTGCTTGCCGATTATTAACTCTGCTATGCCTTTGTTTTCCGTATCTTTTTTGTAAACCTCTTCCCTGTAAACAAACATAATTAAATCGGCATCTTGTTCTATAGCTCCGGATTCTCTAAGGTCCGCAAGCTGAGGTTTTCTGTCCTGCCTCGATTCGACCATTCTGTTTAGCTGGGAAAGAGCTATTACCGGGATATTCAGTTCTTTCGCAAGGCCTTTTAACGAGCGCGAAATATCCGCTATAGCCTGTTCTCTAGATTCTATGTTATGGGAAGCTTTCATAAGCTGAAGATAGTCGATTATAACTATTTTTATATTTTTTTCTCTTTTTAATCTGCGGGTTTTGGCTCTCAGTTCCGTTACCGTTATGCCTGCGCTGTCGTCTATATATATCGGTATATCTTCAAGTATTTCAAGGGCTTTATGTATGTTTTCTATG
>JAJYHI010000003.1 GCA_021784835.1 bacterium | reverse complement strand
CAGTATCCGCATATTTTTTTGCCGGATTCTTTTTTAACGCAGTCGAAATAATCCGAGCTTATTATTTCCCATATCAGCATTTCGATAAATGCGGCATACGAGTTGAAAGAACCGCCGTCTTTAAGGTCTATTGAATATTCCGCGCCTTTTTTAAGCCCCCATAATTTAGCGGAAACGTTCGAACTCCCGACGCCTTTATAACTGCAGTAAAGCATTATATAAAACGGGAGCTGGACGGATTTGACGTTTTTCAGCCATTCTTCCCTGTTTTCCGCCGCCGGTATAAATTTTTTATCGGGTCCCGATAATATTCCGCCCGTTTTATAATCTATGATAAAGTGTTCTCCGTCCTTTTCCAAAATTAAATCAGCCCTTCCCGCAAGTTTTATTTTTTGAGCGCACCGCTCCGCCGTTATAAAGGTTTCCATAGGATATTCTACGCCGGTTACGGTTGCACCCGAAAGCTCTTTCCGCCTCGTCTCTATAAGCGCGCAGAGAGCCGAAAACATCTGCCTTTTTTGAAGGTTAAGGACTTTCGAGCCGCGGCCGTTAAAATTTTTATCTAATATTCCGTAAATCCCGGCTTTTTCGTTTTCTAAATTAGAAATCCGGTATTCCTTATATAAAAACTTTTCGAAATATTCTTTAAGAACTGCGTGGATAACATTCCCCACGCCGGGAGCGTCGATATCTTCTCCTACTTCTTCGCTTTCGCGCATGTTTAACACGTACTTGTAATAAAACATCGACGGGCATTTGAGATATGCGTCGAGTTTGGCCGCGGAATAATCGATGCCGCAGAGATATTCTTTTACTTCTTCCGTTTTTTCTATAGGGGCAGGCTCCTTTCGGATAAAATTAATTTTAAAAGCGGAATTTGCTTCTTTAGGCTCTTTTAAATTTTTCGTTTTTTTCTGTATATCCCATATAATTTTCTCTATGAAACGCGACTTTTCCGACGAGCTCGAATCGTTATAAAAGAAATGGACTTCTTTTGCGCCGGATATCAGGTTGAAAAAATTGTACTCCTGCATGCGCGACGATTCGTCTGCCGCCGGAATCTTCAGGAATTTTCTTACGTCTTCGGTCAGTACGGTATCTTCTTTCGAAACGTCCGGCAGGGTTCCTTCGTTTGCGCCGAGATAAAACACCCTGTCGAAATTAATCGTTCTTGCTTCCAGCGGCCCTAAAACCTGCAGTCCTTTAACCGGCGTTCCGGCGAAAGGAACTTTCTGCCGCTTCAGGATGCTTTTTAACAGGCTGAAATAACCGGATATTCCGTCGAATTTATAAGTCGAAAAACTTTCGGCGCCGAACTCCATTACGCCTTTAAGAGCCGATTCTATAAATTTTGAGCCGTAAGGATGCTTGTCCGCGGCGGAATTATGGGATACCGCATCTATTATTCTTATAATTTTTTCTATAAAATCTTTTATGTTTTCGATATTTTCAAAGTCAGATATAAATATCCTGTGCATCTCCGAAAGATACGCTTTCATATCGTTTTGGCCGCCGGAGCCGGGTTCGATATTTTCGATGTCCTTAACGGAAATAAATAAAATTTTATTTTTTTTAATATAATATTCGATGGATTGAAAAAGCGTTCTTGTCCTGACGGCGTTAAAATCGGACTGAGGCAGTTCCTTTAATTTTCCGCTGATGTTTTTTACGTAAGGATGCAGAAATAACGAAATATAGTCTTTAGCGTAAAACTTGCCGCTTTTTTTTCTGCCGTGCAGAACGGACATTAAATTAAAAAGCGTATATATGGGCGTCCTCTTTAAAGAATACCCGATAGATACGTTGTATTCTTCCTTATCTAACGAATTAAGGACGTTGTGAAGCAGGGGGAAAAGATAGTCTTCTTTGGAAAGCACTATCAAATCCTTGGAAGACAGCTTGTTTCCGGACTGCTTTATCGTTTCTTTCAGGCGCATTATCTCGTTGTGCACCGAGGAAACTTTATTGAAATAAAATTTAACCTGCGCATATTCCGATTCATGGCCGTTATATTTATATCCGCCGCCGTTTATTATTTCGTTTTTTCCATCAGGCGGCTCTAAACCGATTTTTTTAAGAAAATCCGTTATCCCTGCGCCTGTTTTCGACACGATGCAGGCTTCCGTTTCATTCCCGGAGTTCTTTTTTTTTAATAAATTTTTAAATATAACGGATTCGGCGGCCGTGATTCCGTAAAAAGCGGCAAGGATAACCCTTCTGTCCTTTAAAAAGGAAGAAACTGCGTCCGCGCCGCGATTTTCGTCGGTATTTTCCGCGACAGATTTATACCTGTAAGACCTCGAAGAGAATCCCCGCTCTGCTAGAGTTTCGTAAAAAAGTTTATACATTTTAGAAAATTTTGCAAATTTATCGGGAAAATTAAGAATATTTAAGCCCGAGTCGATTTTTTCCGCGATAAGCCCGTCGCATGACGCGGGGTCGGCAGATTCTATCAAAAGCTCTTCGAAATCCCCGAACAGCTTATATCCCCAAGGCATAAAAACATCTAATTTTTCGGCATTTTTTATTAACCGCGTTTCTTTATTATTGTTTAAATCAAAAAGAAGAAAAACCGCTTCCGCGGAATTTATCTTCGGAAAAGGCGGAAATACGGAGGGGGCGGCTGATTCCCAGCATTTATCTATAAAATCGTCTATCGAAAACATCTCTACGGCGTCCGTAGAAATGTTACGGGCGGCGGAAATATATTTTCCCAGAAAATAGGCGGGCCTTCTGTGCGGGAATATAACCGTAACTTTTTGTCCGGCTTTAATTTTTTCGAGGACTAAATCGCCGGTATATTTTATTATATCGGCGGATTTTTTTAAAATATGCGCGCCGCCCCCGCCCGAAATGCCGCCCGAAATAAAATTATCCATAATTTTTAACACTCCAATATGTCGCCGCTATCGATATTATATATAACCGCGGAAATCTTTTTACCGGCGTAAATATCCTTCAAAACAGATTTATATCCGAGCAGTTGGGTTTTGTAAGATTCCGCCTCTTTCTTATCCATATCGCCCGTTTTATAATCCAATATGCAAATTTCGCCCGTTTTTTCCGATACGGACACTCTGTCCATACGGCAGACGCCTCCGGCGGCAGACAGATACTCTTTTTCGGTAAATACTTCGTATATTTCCCTGTCGAACAGTTTCAGCAGAAAATTATTTTCTTTTATCCTCTCTATTTTTTCTTTTATATCGGTTTTAGTTTCGGAAATACCGGCTA
>JAJYHI010000105.1 GCA_021784835.1 bacterium | reverse complement strand
CGCCGGGTTCTCCTTCCGCCGCGGCTTCGAGAGGCTTAGTCGCCTGAACCAGCATAAATTTTACGGGAAGCCTGCCGGTATGGACTAAAACGGAAACTCTTGGAAAATTGACGTCGGGGAAAATGCTTTCGGGCATGTTACGCGCATAAAACCAGCCGATGCCGATGACCATTAAAGAAAGAAGGATAATCGAAAACTTATTTTTTAAAAGAAAATTAAGATATCTTTTCAATGTTTTATCTCCACGGCAATACCGGATTTAAGCCGCGTAACCGGGTATATTATTACGGGTTCGCCGGCATTAATATTTCCCTTAATGTATATCCTGCCGTTTTTCCGTCCTATTACTTTTATTTTCACGGCTTGCGCTTTATTATTTATTACGGCAAATACGACAGTTCCGCCTTTATGCATAGCAACCGCTCTTTCCGGCAAAGAAAAGGCGGGGGCGGAAGGTTCGGCAAAACGAAGGCTAACCCATTCTCCCGGTAATAAACGTGAATTTTTAGGCAGGCTTATATAAACCGGCACAAGACCGTTATGAGCGGCATTGCCGCCGATTGAAATTATCCTGCAGGTTTCCTTGATGCCCCCTTTTTTTATTTCGACCGGCATATTATCATAAAGTTCAAAACTCTGAGAGGGCGTAACATATGTTTTGACCCACGGCGAACCTTTGCCGTTTAACACGGCAAAGGGGCTTCCCGCCGCAACTATTGCGCCGCCGGCCGTGAGATAATGCACGGTTCCTTTAAAGCGTGAAATAAGGATGCCTTCGCGGCCAAGGGACTCAAGGGCGTGAAGAGACGAATATGCGTTCGACAGATTTAAAGCCGCCCGCTCCAATGTTTTTTTTGCCGCAACTCCGTAATTAAATAAAAGTTTTTCTCTTTCAAACTTAATCTTTGCGTATTTTACGGCAGCCCGAGCCGAAATAATTTTTGCGTATAAGCCGGGACTTACGACCCTTGCGATAACCGTTCCGGCGGTTACTAATTTTGGAAAAGGAAAGGATTCTATCAGCCTTCCCGTAAAAGGCGCGGTAAAAACCTGCCTGCCGTTGCTGTAAACTTTTCCGGGCGATGCAATATTTTTTACAGCCGCCGTTTTTTTGGCGTAGGCGACTTTTACCGGCATTGCGGAACCGGCAAAGGCAAAAGATATGTCAATTACGTCAACGACGCACGAGGTAAAAATTAAGATTGAAATCAAAATTACATTTTTCATAGTTTTCGTTCTCATAGTTTTCCGTCTCCGGAGGGGATTATTCCCATATCTATATCTAATTGAGAAACTGCCAAATAAAACCCGTTTACGGCTTTAGCAAGTTCTATACGCGATTTTATCAAATTATTCTGGGCTTCCTGCAATTCAAGAGCATTAAAAGCCCCTGCCAAATAAGCTTCTTTCGTCATCTTAAAAACTTCACCCGATTTTTTAACTAAAATTTTTGCTCCGTAAATTTCCTTTTTTGAGGCAGACGCTCTGCCGTAATCTATTGCAAGCCTTTTTTTTACGGACAATTTAACTGCGGATGCGGCGGATTTAAGCGCCATAAGCCTTTCATCCGCCGCGTCTATATAACCTTTATGAAGTCCGAAATTATAAATAGGAATGTTCAGCATGACGAAAAACTGCCACCCAAGATTAGGGGCGGCGAAGGAATTTACGGTGTCTTCTCCGTATGCGGCGCCTCCCTGAATGTTCGGGAGCCTTCCGGCTTTACTTATTGAAACGGATGTTTGGGCGGATTTAATTTCCGCATCGGCTATTTTAATCAGCGGCTGTTTTTTTATAGCTTTGGAAATAAGACTATTTAAAGGAGGCATATTGTAATCGAAACCGGCAAGGTGCGGAGCGGCTGTAAGTAAAGAAAGTTTTGCATGACGGACGCCGCCGTAAAATATCTCCATTAAGAACATCCGTTCAAACGATTTTACTTTTGATTTTAAAATTTTTAAGTTAGTTTGTATGCCGGCCGCCATAAGTTCCGTTTGAACGACGTCGAAACGCGAAAGACTGCCGGCTTTATACCCTATTTTTGCGGCGTTTAAAATTTTTTTCGCGCCGTTTAACGCCTTTCGTTCTATTTTTATTTCGTCTTTTAACAGAATTAGTCCGTAGAAATATTGAGTTATACGGGCGGCCGCGAAAAGACGCGCCAGGCGAAGCCTGTATTCCGCAACCTTGAGATTATCTCCGGCAAGCGAAATTTTGCCGTATATTTTAGGGTCGTATATTGGAACGGTTAAACCTGCCAGTCCTATTAATTCCCTCATACCGTTGGCGGAAGCAAATACGGGATATCCGTTTTTAGTTCTTGACCAGATTCCTCCGGTTTTAACCGCGATATCGGGGAGTAAACCGGCGTCCGCCGATTTTTTTAAGTCCCTTTTTTCGGATATTATATGCTCGGCTTCCAAAATATTCCCCTGATTAGCTAATGCTCTTTTGATAGCCTGAGCCAAAGTTATTCTTATAATTCCGCCAGGTGCGGAATAGGAAATTTTAGCCGTTTTATTTTTTTTTAAATAGATGCCGGCGTTATGAGGTTTTGAGGCGGTATCCGCATATGCCGTTTTGACCGAATTAACGATATTTAAGGCGGATAATAAATAATTCAATGAACAGCCGGCGGTAATTAAAAATAAAAAATAAAAAAATGTTTTTACCGCAACCGAAATTTTTTTTTGCATAAAAATTTAATGAAAGATATAATAAAGCGAAATATATTTTTATATGTATTATATATAATGCTCTTTGATTATGCAAATTAGCTCTATTCCTTTTTAAGATATATTTTTATGCGTGTTTAGAAAAAGCATGCTTTTTCCTGCAGAAAAATATTGGTGTCGGCCAAAGGCCGACGGGGTGGTTCATAAAAATCAAATATTAAAGGAGGGCAAATGTTCGTTAAATCTTTCGGAGCCGCAAAAAACGTTACGGGGAGCTGTCATATGTTAACCGACGAAAAAGACGGTTCGAGCGTAATGATAGATTTCGGCTTGTTTCAGGAAAGGGAATTCGAAGACAGAAACTACAAACTAGATTTTGACCCTAAAGACCTCGATTATCTGATATTAACGCATGCCCATATAGACCATTGCGGCAGAATCCCGTTTTTAATAAAAAGCGGATTCAGAGGCAGGATTCTATGCACGAAGCCGACCTATCAGCTTGCAAAGGTATTGCTTTTGGACACTGGAAAAATAATGTCCGAAAATTATAAATACGAATTGAAAAAAGCCCTAAGAAGAAACGAAGAAAAGCCCCGCCTTTTATACGACGAATCGGACGTGCTGGATTCTTTCGATTATTTCGACCCCGTTCTGGAATACGGAAAACCCTATGAATTAAAGAACGGTTTTGTCGTTTCAGCGCATGATGC
>JAJYHI010000047.1 GCA_021784835.1 bacterium | reverse complement strand
ATGCAATAAAGGTGTCAGATTTATTCACTCCAGCGGGCATAAAAGCTTCGCTTTTATAAACGCCCGCCTCCGTATTCTTACTCCCGACTGCATTTGCAGGGGAAAAGGCGTCAGATTTGCTTATTTTCTTGCTCCCGCCCGCCTTTGCAAGGGTAAGTTCGATTTTTTCTATAAAGCCGCAATGAAAAATTTTATAAAAAAACGTAAATAAAATTGATTTTTTTAAATTGACCGATTTTTTAATTTTACTATAAAAAATATGATATAATTTTACCAATCATCGCAGTAAAGCCCCTTGCTTTAGTAATGGGGAGTATGTAAAATTAACTTATAACATTATGCAGTAATTATTATAATTGCTAATTAATAAGACAATGAAAATATTAATATTGGGCGTTTTAATCTTTTTATTGCTCCAGTTGTCCGGCAAAGGTTTTTGCGCGGAATTAAAAAATCCTTTTATATCTCCGTTCACGCCCAAGACAAGCAAAGTGTTTGTTTCTAATCCTTTAAGCGGATTAAATCTGCAGGCTATTATAACGACTTCTAATCCAGATAATAATATAGCAATAATAAACGGAAAACCTTACTATAAAGGTTCAAATGTGAAGGGGGATAAGGTAGTCAAAATTACTGAAAAAAAAGTAGTTTTAAAATCGCCTGGCGGAAAAATAATAAAACTAGATTTATCGAAATTTGAAGGGTTTACAAAATCCGGATATTAAATTAATATAATAGTGAGTATATATAAATGCATGCAATTAAGTTGTCGGGCAGTTAAATAACTAACAATATAAAATATACAAAAAAATAAAAAAATATATAGCGAATGAATATTAAATATTACATATAAAAAGAATATAAAAATATAAATATTATAAATAACATAAAAATATCAATATAAAAATAAAAAATAGATGAAAACTTTATTACGGCTTATTTTAAAGCAAAAGGGTAATGGGCATATTATGAGGCGCAATATTAATATGCTTATACTATCTTTTTTTTCGTTTTTATTCTTAATATTACTATTATCTATTTTTCAGCCTCCGTTAAGTGCGTGGTGTTTTAATGCCGGCATAAACAATAATAATAACGAAAATCCTTTAAAGGTTACCGTAATAAGCGGAAGTATTAAACTGCCTAACAAGAGAATAACCGTCGAAGGCAATAATATACCGGTAAGACCTCTAATCATAGGAATCTGTCATGCTTTTCACTTAAATTATGTTTTAAGCGGCGACGTAAACGGAACCGTAACGCTTCACATCAAAAAGATACCGTTTTCCGAAGCATTGTCTATAATACTTAAAGCCGGCAGTCTTGGATACAGTGAAAACAACGGTATAATATTTATAGGACCGCGGTCTTCGCTTGCTAACAATTATATGGATTACAGGATAAGGTTAAAATATATTCAGGCGAAGAATGTTCTGCCCGTTTTAACGCCCATTCTTCCGACCGGCGCAAAAGCATACGCCTCGCCGCACGGCAATTCTTTGTTCGTGTACGATATTCCGTCGAATATCGATAAGATAAAACAAATAGTAAAAAATTTAGACGTAAAAAAAAGAGTAGTTCTTCTCAACGCCAAACTTGTCGACATCACGGATAGTTTTTCTAGAAATGTCGGTATAAACTGGTCTTTTCTTGGAAATGCCGACAGCGCTATACTGCCCAATGCAGGCAACCCGTCTTTGTCGTCAAACTTTGCAACGGATTTTACAGCCGCGACCGATTTAAAATCCGGCGATAATTATTTAAATCTCGGAGTGCTCGCTCCCTGGCAGAATTTCGGCAATATTTCCGCGCAGTTGTCGTTGGGACAGCAATTGGGATGGGACAAAATCATAGAATCTCCGAGCGTTACCGTTCTGAGCGGACAACAGGCGACGGTTAATTCATCCTTATTGGAATATTATGTAGCCTACACGACTTCCGGAGGCACGACGGCTTCGTCGGGTTCTTCCTCATCGTCGTCGTCAGGCGCTGCGACAGGCGGTACGACCGTAATAGCGCAGGAGCCGGTTACTTCGACTCTCCAAACGATTACGATAGGTATTACCTTAACCGTTACCCCTATCGTAGAAAGCAATAACGATATTTTATTAAATATTAACGTTACTTACTCTTTTCCGTCGGCGAGCTCCGGTATAGGCGGTTTTCCTGCCGTTAACAACAAAAGCGTTTCCACGGTGGTGGAAGTCAAAAACAATTCTACGCTTGTAATAGGCGGGCTTTTATCGACGCAAAAAAGCCGCAACAACGATGGAATTCCCGTATTATCGGAAATTCCGGTCTTAGGCTATTTATTCGGGTATCACACAAGATCTGTCGATACGGAGCAATTAGTCGTTTTTATTTCTCCAAAAATTTTAAATTAAATGCGGCGTTATAGTTATTACCCGTAAAATACAAATCCTTTGACGGCCGTTTTTACATCTGGGAAAGACTTGATGCTTGGTTTTATGGATACGTAATCGATTACGAAAATCCTGTGCATTTCGTAAATATTTTTAATAAAAATTAAAGTTTTGTTAAAACCGCCGGACATATTAATTTGAATCGGCAGCGCTTTTATGTCCTCGTAATTTAAGATTTTGCCGAAATTAATCTTTTCTATCACGAAATTATTTGAGGGCGCATCAGCCGATATATTTTTAATAAGGTTCGAAATTTTAGCGGTTTTTGGAAGTATAGATTCGTCGTTTTTTAATTTTAAGTTTAAATTTTTTATCTGTTTTTTTAACCGGTATAAAGTATTTTTTTCTTCATAAAGCGTGCCTGCGGTTTTCTTAAAAAATTCCATTTTTTTCTTAATTTTTACAACCTGAGCGTTTTTATTTTCGATTTTTTTATATATTATGTTGACGAAAATATCCTGATTTATTAGATATATGAATATAAAAGCCATCAATAAAACTAAAATAATTTTATTGTTTCTTAAATAAGTCGGTATTTTTTTTATATCGTCTAACAGTTTCACTATCGATCTCCGCTTTTATTTTTTCTTTGCGCCTGCAGCCGTATTTTTTATATTCATATCTGGTATTCCGTTAAGTAAGCCAATAATTTTAAAGCCGTAAAAAGTATTGCCGTTAACTTTTTTTATATTTATGCCTGCGAGCGTCATTTTTTCAAACAACATCGTAGCTTTCATGTTATCTACATAAATAGAAATATTGTTTAACGAAACGCTGTTTCCCTCTATCGACACTTTGCCGTCCTGCATTGATACGCTAGACATCCAGACGCCTTGCGGCGATGCCGCTACCATTTTATCGATTTTTTCGTACCACGATACTTTCAGTTTTTTAAGGTTTTCTATCAACGAAACTTTTTTTCCGACTGCTCCTAAAAGCATTTTTCTTTTGTCTATCGCCGTTTCAAATGCGGTATTCATTATATTTTTTGTTTTCATAACGGAAAGCTCCTGCGATAAAGCCGCTATATATTTGATTTTTGCTTTGTTTATTAAAACTAAAGACGTATCTATAAAAAAAATAAAAATTATATAGCCTGCTATAATCGAAATAAACAGAAGTTTTTTTCTGTTTTTTGCTATAAGTTCTTTATTTTTAGCCGGAAGGAGATTAATTCTCGTTTTTTCGATAGGCTTATTTTTTCCTATTTTCATATAAATTTTCAATTTTTTCGGTTTGTTTTAAATACCGTCATTCATTTAAATAATTTATTAAATGATTGCTATATTTTCATCCTATCTATTAACTATAAGGCCGAATGTAGTCCACATTTCTTCAAGCGGGTATAAAAAATCGCTTCCGTTTATTCTTTTTAATTTATTCATCCTTTCCGACAGATAAAATCCGTAATCGCCAGACTCTAATAAATCCGACGTAGAAACCGAAAAAGACTTAAAACCGGTCACTTTCGAAATTATCATATCGAATCCTTTTTTATTGGAAAAAATTCCGCCAAGTATTATTTCGTCGATTGGCGGCAAAGATTTTCCTGCAAAATAAAAATCGAGCGTCCTTTTCAGCTCATCTACTATAACCGATAAGGAATTTTCATAAGAAATATTTTTGAAGTTTAAATCTTCAACCGTTCTTTCAAAAATTACCGCTTCATTCAAAATCATTAATATTTTTATCGCGTAATAACTTATATCGCACAACAAAATGTGCTTTGCCGCGCCCGTCCCGATTTTACCCATATATTTGGCATTATTATAGATAGAAACCGCTTTGCACTCTATAGACCTAACTTTTATCGAAGCCTTGTCGAATATTTTCAAAAAATTTTTAACGTCTTCTTCTATAGCCGCAAACGCAGTTAAATTAAGAAAAATATTGCCCGAATCGTCGGTATAGGATACGTATATATAATCGAAAATATACTGAGTTATCGGGAAATGAAGAACTTTCTTTAATTCATATTCTACGGCGGATTTAAGATCTGCCGGCGGCATATTAGGCAGTATAAAATTGAAACTTAAAACTTTATTTCCGTTAAGGGACGTAATTACGTTCTTTTTGCTTATTTTATTTTCGCCGATAATTTTATCGAGATTAGCCGCAATTAAATCGGAGTCTTTTAAATCGCTGTTTTCAATCTCGTAATTTATAAAATTGTTTAAAAAATATCCGCCTTTTTTTTTATAAACTTCTAATATTTTAATTTTGTTATAGTCTATTTCGATTGCGGAATAAATTTTCATAAAGCAAATCAATTTATTTTTATAATTATCGTTACGGATGATTATAAATTATTTATAAAGGTAAAGTTTTTATGTTTTATGCCTTGAGATATGTAGAAATAAGTTTATCAGAAATCGTAAATTTATTCAAAAAAAATATTGCTGCTTCCGTTTTGTTGCAGTGCCGGAATTGAATTACGGCACTGCTATTAAAGGCGCTTTACAAAATTTATAAAAAATTATAAAATCATACAACTATGGATTATAAAAAAGCAGGCGTAGATATAGAGGCGGGAAAAAAAGCCGTCGACGATATAACCTCAATAGTTAAAAGCACTTATACCAAGGGCGTCATAGATAATTTTGGATTATTCGGCTCTCTTTTTTCGATAGGGGAACTTAATTATAAGAATCCGGTTTTAGTTTCAGGAACGGACGGCGTAGGCACGAAGCTTAAAATAGCTTTTGCGGCAAATAAACACGATACGGTCGGCATAGATTTAGTCGCTATGAGCGTCAACGACATTGCATGTTTAGGAGCTAAACCGCTTTTTTTCTTAGATTATATATCCACCTCCAATTTAAATCCGGGAATTATTAAAGAAATAGTTTCGGGTATAGCTTTCGGGTGCAAAGAGGCTAAATGCTCTCTTCTCGGCGGCGAAATGGCTGAAATGCCTTCTTTTTATCAGTCCGGCGATTACGATTTGGCGGGTTTTGCGGTCGGGATAGTCGAAAAAGACGAAATTATAGACGGGAAGGAAATTAAAGAAGGTGACGGCGTTATAGGCATAGCTTCCAGCGGACTGCATTCCAACGGCTACTCGCTTGCAAGAAAGATAGTATTCGAGATGATGGGTTTGAGCATAAACGACCGTCTGCTTAAAGACGGGAGAACCGTTAAAGATGCCCTATTGGAACCGACTATTATTTATTCGGAACTTATAAGCGCGCTCAAAGGAAAATTCAAAATTAAAGGAATTGCCCACATAACCGGAGGCGGTATAACAGAAAATTTAGCCAGGATACTTCCGCAAGCAGTTTCTGCAGAAATTGACGGAAATTCATGGGAAGTACCCGAACTTTTTAAAATATTAAAAGAAGAAGGCGGCATAAGCGGCGACGAGTTTTACAGGGTTTTTAATGCCGGAATAGGCATGATTGTAATCACAGAAGCGAAGGATGCCCAAGATATCGTAAAATTTATTAATAACGAAGTTTTTTATTCAGGCGGTAAAAATTTTAGTTCGTTTAATATAGGTTATATATGCAGTAATAAAAGTCGTAACGGTCAACCGTCGGTCAGCATTAAATAACTTAATGTTCTAAGTTCAAATATTTTACAATATCATCTAATATAATAAACCGCAATAATAAAAATAGTATAAATAAATAATGCAAAAGAAAATAAATTGCATAATTCTCGCTTCAGGAAACGGTTCTAACGCTTTAAATTTAATACGCATATTTCACATCGATACCAAAGAGCATAAAAATGCCGCCTGCAGTATAAATATATCGGCGGTCGTTTCAAACATAGAAAACGCACCTGTTATTGAAAAAGTCAGGCTTGCCGCACCCGATATCCCAGTTTTTTTTCTTCCTTACGCTTCGGTTTCGGAAAGGGAATATTTTGAAAAAGAGCTTGAAAGCATTATACGAAAATATAATATAAACTGTATAATTCTTGCAGGTTTTATGAAAATACTATCCAAAGAATTCGTTTCTAAATTTCATAAAAAAATAATAAATATACATCCTTCCCTGTTACCTGCTTTTAAAGGAAAAGATGCCATAAAAAGCGCATTCGATTACGGAGTAAAATATACGGGTGTTACCGTGCATTACGTAACTCCAGAAGTAGATGCAGGTCCTATTATCTGCCAGGAAGTCGTTAAGATCGAAGAAACCGATACCGTTGAATCTCTAGAGTTAAAAATTCACGATACCGAACATAAAATTTATCCTGCTGCGTTAAAAAAAATATTTGTATAAAATATTTGAAATAAATTGAAACAGTTTACTATAAGCCGCGAAAATATTTTTAATAAACTCAAGTTTGTTTCCTATGTAGGTATTTTTGCGAATATTATTTTAACTTTAGCAAAATTTTACTTCGGCATTGCCGGACATTCCGAGGCGTTGGTCGCCGACGGCTTTAATTCGCTTTCCGATATTTTTGCCGGACTGGTAGTTTACATATCTTTTAAAATATCCAACAAACCCCAGGACAAAGAGCATCCATACGGACATGCAAAAGCCGAAATGATAGCTACTTTTTTAGTGGCGTTAATCTTAATACTTTTCGGACTCTCTATTATAGCGGTGTCGTCCTTTAAATTATATTTCCGCTATTACGAGCGTCCGGCGTTCGATACTTTAATCGTTGCATCGGCTACTATAATTATAAAAGAAATTCTTTATAGATGGACTTTAAGGTGGGGCAGGCTTTTAAAATCTACGGGTTTGATTGCAACGGCATATGACCACAGAAGCGACGTCGTAGTGTCTACCGCCGTAGTAATAGGGATTATTTTTGCTATAAAAGGCTATTACTATATGGACCCCATAGCAGGAATAGTCGTAAGTTTTTTTATATTCCGTCTTGCGGTGAAACTTATAAAAGAATCTATAAGCAATCTTATGGACGAAAGCCCTCCCGCATCCGTGGTCGATAAAATAAAAAACTTAATTGCTTCCGTGAAAGGGGTTGAGCACATTACGAATATTAAGGTAAGAAAGTCCGGTCCTTATTTTTACATAGACGTCGAAATAGAAATTAATCAAAATATGACCGTTAAAATGTCTCACGATATAGCTGAAAGCGTTAAAAGCCGTCTTATGTCGTCGAATATTTATATAAACGACGTTATGGTCCATATAAATCCTTTTGAGAATTGAATATTATATAAATAAAGACAGATTAAATCTGTTTTTTAATATCTATTTTATATTCGTTGACTTTTTTCCGCAGGGTATTTCTGTTAATCCCTAAAAGTTTAGAAACTTTAAGCTGATTAAAATTATATAAATTAAGTATTTCTTCTATAATTATTTTTTCGGTCAATCCCATTATCGATTTATAAACGTCGTTAATTTCGGTATCTTTGACTTTTTCGATGTAATTTTTTATTTTTCGTTTAATAATATCTTCAAAAGGGTCGATTTCCGTTTTTTTGTCTTTTAAATTATTTTCGCCGTTATTCAATATTTCTATAAAATCATCTGAATTTAATACCGCAGAAGGCGACATAACCATGCATCTTCTGATTGCGTTTTCGAGTTCTCTTATGTTTCCTGGAAAATTATAAGACTGAAGCAAAGAAAGCGCATCGCTGCCCAGTTGCTTTTCCGGCATATTCAGCTCCTGAGAAAACTTTTTTATAAAAAAGTCGGCTAAAATAGGTATGTCGGATTTCCGTTCTCTTAAAGGCGGCAGGGTAATTTCTATAACGTTAAGCCGGTAGTATAAATCTTCCCTGAATTTTGCGTTTTTAACCATAGACTTAAGATTTTTATTTGTAGCGGCAATAATTCTGACGTCTATTTTAACAGGTTTATTAGAACCGACCGGCTCAATTTCTTTTTCCTGTATGGCGCGTAAAAGCTTAGCCTGAAGATTAAGCGGCATATCCCCTATTTCGTCTAAAAAGATAGTGCCGCCGTTTGCGCTTATAAACTTCCCCTCTTTTTTTTCGTTTGCGCCTGTATATGAACCCTTTTCGTGACCAAACAGTTCGGATTCTAGAAGTTCCGAGGGAATTGAGGGAGTGTTTACGACGATAAAAGGTTTATCGCTTCTTACGCTGTTTAAATGTATCGCTCTTGCTATAAGTTCCTTACCCGTACCGGATTCTCCCAAAATTAATACGGTAATGTTGTTATGCGATAACTTCCCTATGGTTTTAAAGACCTCCTGCATAATTTTAGACTTGCCTACAAGCAGGGTATCGAGAAAATCTTCCGATTTTTCAAATTTTTTATCGGTTAAGCCGTCGTTTTTTTTTATTTTTTCTATTATGCCTAGAATTTCGTCTAATTCAAAAGGCTTCGTTATGTAATCGTATGCACCTTTTTTCATAGCGTCAATAGCGTTTACCATAGTGTTCTGGGCGGTCATAATTATAACGTTCGGTTTATCGTCTAATTTTCTTGTATAAGCCAGAACTTCCATACCGTTAATTTTAGGAATTCTTATATCTAGAAATATAGCAAAATAGCGGTTATTTTTGATATAGGACAGCGCTTCTTCTCCGTCGGAGGCGGTTTCAATTACAAATTCGTCTTCCAGAAGTTTTTTTAATACGTAAACCAAACTTTGCTCGTCATCGACGATTAAGATTTTATGCTTTTTCATAATCTATTATTTATTATTATAAAGTCAGATAAGGTAAGTATCCAGCAATTCGCCCTTATGTACGCCTTCCGCGTCTTCCGGAACGGATATAATGGAATTCATAATACCGAAAACGTTTATCGTAGCGGGCCCCGATTTTTCAAATATTTCTGAATATACGGTTCCGTCTTTATAGAAAGTATTAGCCGGTATAAATTCTCTTCTTTTATTTTTTTTAATATATTCAAATGAAGAAACCGATTTAATTGCGCGCACCCGGCTGTTTATTTTGATATGCCCGTTTATGAAAGGTTTAACGTATACGGCCAAGCAGGTATAAAATGCAACGGGGTTTCCGGGCAGCATAAAAACCGGTATTTTTTTATTTATCAATCCGAAAGAAAAAGGTTTTGCGGGTTTAATAGCCACCTGCCTGAATTTAATTTTAAAACCTGCGGCTTCAAGCGCCTTTTCGGTAAAATCTTTATCGCCGAAAGAAGCTCCTGCTGAAGTTATTATTATTTTACTGGTTTTTACCGCTTGCGTCAGAGAGTTTTCTATTTCTTCCAAATTATCTCTGCATACCGCATTATTAACGACGGTGCAACCGTTTTGCATTAAAAAATTTTCCGCCAATATTCCGTTGGAATTATAAATTTTACCGTATGCAGGTTTTTTGTCGAGACCTATAATCTCGTTTCCGGTGGAAATAACGGAAACACTTATTTTTTCATATACTTTTATCTTCGTTATATTGCATGAGACGAGCAGGGATATATTTTCCGGAGTCAGTCTGGTATTTTTTTTCAAAATTACGTCGCCTTTTTTGATAACTTCGCCACGGCTTCTTACATTTTTACCGGATTTCACTGGAGAACTTACTATAAGGTTATTGTTTTCTACTACGGCATCTTCAATAGGTATTACGGCATCTAAAGTTTTCGGCATATATCCGCCCGTCATTATGCGGACGGCAAAGTTTTCGCCGTCCGATTTTTTATATTTATAACTAACGGAGGCATCCCCTGCATATACGACTTTTTTGTATATAGTTAATTTTAATTGCGATGAATTAAGTTTTTTCGTCAGATCTGTATTAACGGCATACCCGTCCATTGCGGAATTGTCGCACGCCGGATAATCGACTTCCGATATAACGTCGTCGTATAAAACCCTGTCTATCGCGTTTACGACGGATATTTTTTCGGCTTTTAAAGATGCAGACGTATTTATTGAATTTATAATGTTTAAAGATTCATCGAAAGATATCATTTATTTGGTTATCTTAAGCAATTCGCCCGGATATATAGAATTTGGATTTTTTATGTTGTTTTCAGCCATTATATTTTTTACGTTGTCGTGAAATTTTGCGGAAATACCGTAAAGCGAATCGCCGAATTTTACCCTGTAGTATAAAAAGCCGCTATTCGTTCTTTTTGACCCATAGTTATTGCCGCCGCTCTTAATATAAGAATATCTTACGCTGTTATTCGAGCCGCCTTTTAAAAATATTTTTTCTCCCGTATGTATATCGTTTCCGTTAATCCGGTTTATGTCTTTAATATAATTTATAGATACGTTAAATTTTTGCGATATGCTCCATAAAGTCATTCCCGGCTTAACGATAATATATGATAAAGTTGCATCGCCGAAAGTGTTTTGGGCGATAGTTTTTTGAGGACCTTTTCCACCCGGTATTGTTATTTTTTCCCCTACTTTCAGTATAGAATAGCCGTTAAGCCCGTTGTACCTCTCTATTGCCGCAAGAGACGCTCCGTACTTGGAAGCGATTCCCATAAGCGTATCGCCGGGTTCTACCGTATAAACCGTATTGTTTGCCGGTCTTGAATAAGCCGTATATTGTATTACAGGGCGTTTAGGCACGTATCTTTTAAGATTTTTAAAATTTTTTAAGAATTTACCGTAATCGCTTGCAGGTATATTAAGCATAAATCCGGGGTCGTCCGGCGGCGTAACGTTTCTTAAAAGTTCGGGATTCATCTTCTGCAATTCATACTCGGAAACGCCTATGCATTTAGCCAAATCGTAAAGGCTTACCGAATACGGTACTTTTACTTGTTTAAATTTTATAGGCTTTTGATAATTAATGTTGTGGAAGCCGAAATTTGCCGGATCTTTTGCAATAATTGCCGCCGCAATAATTTTAGGAACGTATCTTCTTGTTTGCCCCGGTAAAAGATAAGGTCTATTCTGCGATATAGACCAGAAATTACCGCCAGGATCAACCGATAACGCTCTTTCTATAGTCAATTCGCCTGCATTGTAAGCTGCCGCCGCAAGATACCATGAGCCGAATTTATTAAATAAATCTTTTAAGTATTCCGCCGCCGCATATGTAGATTCAACGGGATTTCTCCTTTCATCGACCCACCAATTTATAGTCAGACCGAATATTCTGCCGGTAGAAGGTATAAACTGCCACATTCCGCTTGCGCCTGCATAGGAATATGCGGTGGGTGAAAAACCGCTTTCAATCATCGCAAGATAAGCGAGATCGTTAGGAAGACCTATTTTTTGAAAAATTTTTTTTATCATAGGTATATATTTTTCCGATCTTGAAAGCGCATATTTAAAAAAATCTCTTCCGGTAGTCTGATAATAATGAATGTAATGTATTATTTCCTTGTTTATAATCATAGGAAATATATGGGTCATATTTTTTTGATAATTTGCAAAATCGCCTTTTTTTGCAAGCAGACCAGATGCAGCCAAACCATCCGATAAGTTTATCGGTTTAATGGATGCGGCGGCAACAACCGCCGTTTTTTTTGCCGTTTCATGTTTTTTCGGCTTTATTTTTTTTATAAATACCTTATTGTCCTGAGAACTATTATTTGTATTTGCGGAAGAAACAATAACTACTTGTGCGGCGCCGTTTTTTCCGCTAATTTTATTTTTATTAAGCTTACTCGTCGTAAATCTTATATTTAAAAAACTGCCCGTATATTTTTTTTTATTAGATTTAGATTTGGAAGCATATGAAGGAACGGTCAAGATAAAAAAAGTTAATATTAAAAAGGCTAGTATAGAAAAACAAATTTCTTTAAATTTATGAATACTGCGCATATTTTCCATTTATATTGTAAAGGTTAAAAGTTAAAATTATATGTCATATACTTATATTTAATAGATAAAAAAATATCAAGCAAATAAATACATCATAAATTATAATGTCTATATAACGAAAAGTCAAATTTTAAAAAAATTTTATAAAAAAATATAAATCTTTAGAAGTATAAAAATACATTAAATCCTTGACTTTTTTTATTAAATTTGTTTTAGTATATAATGTTTTAAATTTAATTTTATAGTTATAATTTTTTCAAATTAATTTTAATATTTTAAAGGGGTTTAAAAATGCAAAAAAAGTATTTATTGGCGCCCGGACCTACGCCGGTGCCCGAACGCGCTTTAGCCGATATGTCGCTTCCTATAATTCATCACCGCGCTCCCGAATATTCCGTCATTCTGCAGGAAGTCAGAGATAATCTTAAATTCCTGTTTCAGACTAAACAGGAAGTATTAATTTTTACTTCAAGCGGAACAGGCGCTATGGAAGGATGCGTTACAAACCTGCTTTCAGCCGGCGACCATGCACTTGCAGTCAGAGGCGGAAAATTTGGGGAAAGATGGTTCGATATATGCAAGGCATACTCTGTTAACGTAAAAGCTATAGACGTGGAGTGGGGACATACCGTTTCGCCGAAGTCTATAGAAGATGCATTAAACGAAGACCCTGAAATAAAAGCCGTTTATATACAGGCATCCGAAACGTCCACGGGAGTCTTTCATCCTGTTAAAGAAATTGCCGATATCGTTAAAAAAAGACCTAATACTATTCTCGTCGTAGATGCTATTACGGCGCTTGGAGTAACAAATATTCCGCAGGACGAATGGGGAATTGACGTAGTCGTTACCGGTTCCCAGAAAGCCCTTATGCTGCCCCCAGGACTCGCTTTTGCTTCTTTGAGCGAAAAAGCATGGAGTTTCGTAGAAAAATCGACTCTGCCGAAGTACTATTTTAATTTTAAAAAAGAAAAGAAATCATTGGAAAAAAATCAGAATGCATATACTCCCAACGTTCAGCTTATAGTAGGATTAAGGGAAATATTAAGGGAAATTAAAGAAGAGGGATTGGAAAAAGTATTCAAAAGACATGCAAATCTTGCAAATGCCGTCAGAGTTGCCGTTCAGGCTATGGGATTAAAACTTTATACGGTAGACGAGCCTTCCAACGCTCTTACGGCCGTATGGGCGCCCGAAGGTATGGATGCCGGCAAAATAACAAAGCTTATAAGGGAAAAATACGGTATTACCATAGCAGGCGGACAGGATGCCGCAAAGGGCAAGATATTCAGAATAGCGCATCTTGGATATGCCGGATGTTTTGACGTTATAACGGCAATATCTGCATTGGAAGCCGTATTAAAAGAATTAGGATATAAGTTTGAAATCGGAAGCGGACTTAAAGCCGCGCAAAAGGCTTTATTCGGCGAATAAATAATTAAATATGACGGGGACGGAATTAAATTCTGTCCCCGTCGCAATAAAGTAGGACGGAATTAAATTCCGTCCCGTAACAAAATATATAGGAGATAAATAATATGTTTAAAGTTATCGTAAGCGATAAACTTTCCAAAGAAGGTATCGACATATTAGCGAAAACAGGTAAAATTCAAGTTGACGTTAAAACCGGATTAAAGCCCGAAGAGCTTAAACAAATAATCGGAGAGTACGACGGCATAGTAATAAGAAGCGCAACCAAGCTCACAAAAGACGTTTTAGAAGCCGCTAAAAATCTTAAAGTTATAGGAAGGGCCGGAAGCGGATTGGATAACGTAGATAAAGCCGCAGCTACAGCCGCAGGAATAGTCGTTATGAACACGCCCGGCGGAAATACGGTAACGACGGCAGAGCTTACTTTCGGCATGCTTATGGCTATGTCTAGGTATATACCTCAATCTTTTCTTTCTATAAAGGAAGGCAAATGGGAAAAAAGCAAATTTCAAGGTACGGAAGTTTACGGAAAAACTTTAGGTATTATCGGAATGGGCAATATAGGGCAGGTTCTTTATAACCGCGCAAAATGTTTCGGCATGAATCCTATCGGTTACGATCCTCTTTTATCTAAAGAAAAAGCAAAAGAACTTGAAATAAATCTCGTCGATTTAGACGAAATATATGCAAAATCGGACTATATAAGCGTTCATACGCCTTTAGTCAAAGAAACGAAAGGCATGATAAACAAAGAAACTATAGCCAAGATGAAAGACGGAGTCAAACTGCTTAATATAGCAAGAGGCGGAATAATAAACGAAGCTGATTTATACGAAGCTCTAAAATCAGGCAAGGTTTCAGCCTGCGCGTTAGACGTATTCGAGGTTGAACCGCCGGTAAATAATCCGCTTTTGACCTTAGACAACGTTATTGCAACGCCGCATCTTGGAGCATCTACCGAAGAAGCGCAGACAAACGTTGCAGTGGCAATATGCAACCAAATTGCCGACTATCTTATTAACGGAACTATAAAAAATGCGGTTAACGTTCCGTCCGTAACAAAAGAAGAGGTCGATATTATAGGTCCTTACCTCAATCTCGGCGAAAAAATAGGCAAACTGCTCGGCAATATTATAACGGGCGGAATTACGGAAATTAAAATAGATTATAACGGTGCGGTATCTAAGCACAATATAAGCGCTATAACGCCTAACGTAGTAAAAGGCATTCTTTATCCTATACTCAGAGAAGACATTAACTACGTCAATGCCGTGGAGGTTGCAAAAACAAGGGGTATATCGGTAGTAGAATCAAAATCCGATCAGGCATTAGATTATACCAGCACCATATCTATTTCCGCGAAAACAGACGTTAAAACTTTCACTATATCCGGAGCGATATTCGGCAAGAAGAATCCATGGATAGTAAAAGTGGACGATTATTCAATCGAAGCTATTCCGGAAGGACATATTCTGGTTATTTTTAATCTGGATAAGCCAGGCGTTATTGCATCTATAGGAAAAGTACTCGGTAAAAATAAAATTAACATTGCAAGGATGCATCTCGGAAGACATTTAGATAAAGCCATCTCTATTTTACAGCTTGATTCAGAAGTTAAAGGCGAAGTAATTAACGAGCTAAAATCAGAACCTAATATAACGGAAGCTAAATATTTAGAGTTATAGTGAACAAGAAAAACTTGACGTTTTCTTCTCAGCCGCCTCCCGGAACCAGAGATTTTTTAATTGCTGAAACGGATAATATCGACAGGGTTGCAGATACGCTTCTTGACGAATTCTCTAGATGGGGTTACGGAAAGGTTATAACTCCAAGCATAGATTTTTTAGACGTGTTTTTATTGAGTTCTAAAGCACGCGAACTTTTTAAAGTTGCCGATATAAGCACCGGCGAGATGCTGTCATTGAGAAGCGATTTTACTCCTCAGATAGCAAGGTTAAGCTCGGCATTAAAAAATTCGGTCGCCCTGCCTTATAAGTTTTCTTACTGCGGTCCGGTTTTAAGGAATTTAGACCCGGTTCTAGGCAGACCCAGAGAAATATGGCAAGCAGGGGTAGAATCGGTCGGACCGGAAAGTCCCGAAAGCGATGCAGAGCTCATAATAATGGGCATTGAATCTTTAAAGCGGCTCGGAGTTGAAGATTTCAGCGTAGACATAGGAAACGTAGAATTTTTTAAAGGAATCGTATCCGACATAGACCGCGCCGTAAGAGAAAAAATAGAAGAATTTATTTTAAGAAAAGATTCTTCGGGCTTAAACGTTTTTCTTGACGGAGTTTCTATACCGCAAAAAAAGAAAGAAGTTATAAGCGAGCTTCCGTTTATTTTCGGCGAAAAATCCGTTATAAAAAAAGCATGGAAAATGGCTTCCGACGAAAAGTCGCAAGAAGCGTTGGAAACCCTTGAGCGGATACTTTCGTATATAAAATATTATAAGTTAGAAGAATATATAACTATAGACCTTGGCGAGATAAGAGGGTTAAACTATTATACCGGAACAATATTTGAATGTTTTGCGCCCCATGTAGGTTACGAAATTTTCGGAGGCGGAAGATATAACAATTTAATCGGCAGGTTCGGCGAGAATTGTGCCGGAGCGGGTTTTGCAGTAAATCTCGATACTTTATGCAGATATGGCGATTTTTCGCAAAGCGGATTTAAAAAAAGAGATTTTCTTGTTTTTAATAAAACGGCCGACAAAAAACCTGAGGTCGAAATTATTTTATTTTTGCGCAAAAAAGGATATGCCGTAGAAACAAATTTTATGAACTACGGATATTTAGAGACCGTAAAATATATGAAGGAAAATAGAATAAAAAAAATTATAAACATAACGGAAGACCATATTTTGTTCGGCGATATAAATACCGGCAAAGAAATAAAATTTAAAAATATATCGGAACTTAAAAAATTTACCGAAAATATATAAAATTATAATCAAAAAAATATGAGAAAAAAAAATATTATAGTCGTCGGTCTTCAGTGGGGAGACGAAGGAAAGGGTAAAATAGTAGATTTGCTTGCTAAAAACGCAGATATAGTAGCGCGTTATCAGGGCGGAAATAATGCCGGGCATACCGTCGTGTGCGGCGAATTAAGTTTGGTATTCAGATTAGTGCCTTCGGGCATATTAAACGAAGATAAAATCTGTATTCTTGGAAACGGCGTAGTAATAGACCCGTCCGTTCTTTTTCAGGAGCTTGAGGATTTAAAAGCCGTCGGAATAAATATTAAGAACAGATTTTTTATATCTTATAAATCGCATATAATTATGCCTTATCATAAAAGACTTGATACGGCAAGGGAAAGATTAAGAGGCGCCGGAATGATAGGCACTACCGGAAGAGGTATAGGTCCGGCATATGAAGATAAGGTTGCAAGACTCGGAATACGTGCCGTCGATCTGCTAAACAGAGACGTGCTGTACGGTAAAATAGTTTTGAGCCTGAAAGAAAAAAATTATCTTTTTAAAAACGTACTTGGAGAAGACGTATTTAATCCAGACGATTTAATTGAAGAATATTTAAATTACGGAGAAAAAATAAAGGAATTCCTTATAGATACGTCTATATATATAAACGAAAAATTGGAACAGGGACTTAACGTTATGCTGGAAGGCGCGCAAGGTACTTTTTTAGACGTCGACCACGGCACTTATCCTTACGTTACGTCATCTAATACGGTAGGAGGTTCTTCGCTTGCGGGCGTAGGTTTAGGTCCGACGAAAATCGATGAAGTTATCGGTATTACTAAAGCATATACTACACGTGTAGGGGAGGGTTATTTTCCGACGGAATTAAAAGGCGGCGACGGCAAGAACATCAGGGATAAAGGAGAAGAGTTCGGTTCCGTTACGGGAAGGCCGAGAAGATGCGGCTGGTTCGACGTAAATTTAATTAAAGAAGCAGGCCGTTTAAACGGAATTACCGGAATGATAGTTACGAAGCTCGACGTTTTATCGGATCTGCCGAAGATTAAAATTTGTACCGGTTATATGCTTAAAGGTTCAGTAATTAATCATCTGCCTTTTTCTTCATCCGATTATGAAAAAACGGTTCCGCTTTATGAAGAAACGGAAGGATGGAGCGGCGATATATCGCAAATCAAAGATTTTAAAGACCTTCCGGTTAATGCGCAGAAATATATTTTAAGAATAGAAGAGCTTACCGGATTGAAAATTAATATGCTTTCTATCGGGAAAGAAAGAATGCAGATTATAAATTTAAAAAATATATTTTAGGACGGGTTTTGTATTGCAGACAATTTTTAGACGCGGCTTTAGCGGAAACTAATTCCGCGGATGCGCGTTATATAGCTTTCCAATCCTATTTAACGGCGCCGTTTTTATTGCGTCAGGTTAACGAACTGGAATATTCCTTTACCGGAAAAATAATATGCGATGCAGGTACTGGTCTTGGAATACTTCCATGCGTTCTTAAAGAAAAAAATCCTTTAAAAATTATAGCATTCGATTTAGACGCAGGCTCTTTAAAAACTGCGGCGGCTATCAACGGTTCCGCAAACACGTCTTATATTAACGCCGACGTCCGAAGCATGCCTTTCAAAGCCGAAATATTCGACGCAATTTTTGCAAGATATGTTTTTCAACATATAAACATTTCGCCCCCTTTTCTTTCGGAAATCAAAAGAACTTTAAAATACGGCGGATTGCTGATTTTAATAGACATAGAAGACGATATGACGCTCTATTATCCTGAGCCGACCGATAATTCAAAAAAATTGTTCAATGCCTATTCGCGTTATCAGGCTCTAAACGGAGGCGACAGAAATATTTCTAAAAAATTACCTTCATTTTTATCGTCAGGCGGTTTTTGCGATATTAAAATAAAACCGTTTACCCAGATTTTTTTTAAAAGAAAAAACGATTACGGCAGTGCCGGGCAGATTAAAAACGCATTTTTGTTATTACAGAACGAATTTGAATCGGTAAAAAAAAATCTTTTTGAAAAAAAAATGATTACGCCGCCGGAATATCACATTGGATTAAACGATTATTATAAATTTTTAAATTCCGAAAAAGAAGATATATTAGTTTCTAAAACCGATTTCTTAATTACTTGCGTAAAAAAATAAAAGGATAACTTTTACTGTTTATGAAAAGCGAACTTAGAGCTTTTATAGCTATAAATAAAAGGGAAATTTTAAAATTTACGAGACAGAAATCGAGGCTCGTTACCGATCTTTCAAGGCCGGTTATATGGCTTTTATTCGTCGGTTACGGAATTTCCACTCTCGTAAAAATGAAAAACGGCTCTTATATGCAGTATATTTTTCCCGGCATACTTATTATGACGGTACTTTTCAGGTCTATATTTTCATCCATATCGATTATCTGGGACAGGGAGTTCGGCGTTTTAAAAGAAATATTGGTTTCGCCGGTTTCAAGAAAAACGTTTGTTCTGGCAAAAATTACGTCGGGCGGAATTATAAGTACGGTTCAGGCTCTTATAATGCTGGCTTTCGCCCCTTTTTTGGGAATCCATATTACCGTTATTTCATTTTTGCTGATTGCAGCTTCTTTATTTTTAATATCATGCTCCATTACGGCTTTCGGCATAGTAATAGCATCTAAGATGACGTCTTTCGAGGGGTTTAATTCCATAATTAATTTATTGGTGCAACCTATGTTTTTTGTAAGCGGAGCGCTTTATCCTATTAAAAAATTTCCGTTATTTTTAAAAATACTTGCTTATATAAATCCGGTTACTTATTCCGTAGATATACTGAAGTACCTGTTTTTTTACGATAAAAAAAAGACGCTGTTTATGCCCGAAACGCCGCTTATATGGAATTTTATTTTTATTGCCGGTTTTTTAATTTTAATGGTTTTTCTTTCAAACTTTCTTTTTGAAAGAGAAGATAATTGAATATGAAATTAAGCCTGTTAAATATTTTTAAAAAATCTATAAGAAAAATAAAAATAGCTAAGTCTATCGAAAAAAAAGGCTTTGTTATATTTCAAATAGACGGGCTTTCTTATACCGCTTTAAAAAAAGCCCTCTCGTTAAATTTGATGCCTCACCTTAAGAAAATGATAAATTCCGGAGATTATTTGCTTGCCGATTATTTTACGGGCGTACCCAGCGACACGCCGTTTTTTCAGGCAGGTCTTTTATACGGAAATAACGACGATATACCCGGTTTCAGATGGATAGAAAGAGAAACGGGAGAAGAAATAATATTTAAGAAACCCGAAAGCGCCGGACGGATAGAGGAGCGCTTGGCGGGAAGAAGTCCCGGTCTTTTGAAAGGCGGCTCAAGTTACGTCAATCTGTTTTCCGGCGGAGCGTCGCGCTCAACCTTCACTCTTTCAACGTTTTCAATAAGATATTTATTTAAAAAAAAAGTTAGGAATTTCGATATCTTTATAGTTTTCGTTTTTCATATTTTTACTTTTTTGAAAACATTCTTTTACGTGTTTTTTGAGGCTATATTGGAAATATTCGAAAAAATACAGGATATAGCGAAGAAGCGGGAAGTTCGTCCCGAAGGTTTTTTTCCTTTTGCAAGGGCGATGACTAACGTTATATTTAAAGAGATAGAAACTTTCGGCGCCATAATGGATATTTCCCGCGGAGTACCTTCTATATATTCGGATTATATAGGATACGACGAACTTTCGCATCACAGGGGGCCATATTCATACAGCGCATTAAGAACATTAAAGGCTATAGACAGAAAAATTTATCACATAAATAAAGCCGTTTTAAAATCGGAACGAAAATACGACATTTTTATAATATCAGATCATGGACACACGCCATCCGTACCTTTTCAAAAAGCGAACGGCGGTAAAATGCTCAAAGACGCAATTAGCGAATATGTTAGCGATCCTGAATTAAAAGTGTATGAATTCGATACCGGTTACAATGCGGTTTTTAAAAGATTGTTTTTATATATGGGCGATTTTTTTAAGAAAGGTACATGCAAAAAAATTTATAACGGATTTATAGGAGGAATGAAATCGGTTAAAGAACCGGAAAGTATACTTACGTTTCAATGGCAGAACGAAAAAACGATATACATAATGGATTCCGGACCTATGGCTAATATCTATTTTTCGGGGAAATATCAAAGAATGACTCTTGAAGAGATTGAAAATAAATACAGTAAATTAATAAACATGCTTGCTAACTTAAAAGGCATAGGCTTTATAGCCGGAATTAACGAAAAAGGCGAAGCGTCCATATACGACAAAGAAGACCAAAAATTTTACGTTTTAAAATATTTCATAAATAATTTAGCAGGCAAAAATTTTACTATAGGCAGGATAATCGATTCTTGCAAAACAAAAGCAGAGTCGGAAACGGCTTTCTCCTCTTTAGAAAGATTTATCGAGTTTAAAAATTCGGGAGATTTAATTTTGTTCGGCGCATACGACGGCAAAAATATAATAAATTTTGAAAATCAGATGGGAGCCCACGGCGGAATAGGCGGCGAACAGAACAAGCCTTTTGCGGTCTGGAATAAATCTCTGCGGTTTAACTTCTCTGACGTAAATAATTCTTGTAAAATTCATGATTTTTTATATAATGAATATATAAAGCAATAAGAAATATAAAAAATTATAAAATATAGATTATATATAAATATTAAATATGTCGGAATTAAGGCAGGATCCTACCACAAGAGAATGGGTCATAATAGCTACCGAAAGAAGAAGAAGGCCTAACGAATTCGGCGGGGACTCCGCACATAAAAAAGATACGCTCGAAAAGCTCGGCGAATATTCGGCGGATTGCCCTTTTTGTTCGGGAAACGAACACTTCTCGCCCCATGAAGTAGATGCTTTCAGGACTTATGGCACTCCGACAAATTCTAAAGGCTGGTGGATAAGAGTAATTCCTAATAAATTTGCCGCTCTTTCTCTTAATTCTGAAGAAAATTTAAACGCTTATGAAGGGATAAAATCCGTAAATACCGATTTTACGGGATATTTTTTTCCCAGGGCAACGGAAGTTTTCAGGACTAAACCCGGAATAGGTACGCACGAAGTAGTAATAGATACGCCTAAACATAACGAAACGATACCTTTTTTTTCGGACAAGCAGGTGCAGGAGCTTTTTTTGATGTACAGGCAGAGGTATTTGAGCCTGCGCAACAATTCTAAATTTAAATATATCATAATTTTTAAAAACAGCGGCGCTAACGCCGGAACTTCCATCATACATTCCCATTCGCAGATTATAGCCGCGCCCGTAATACCGCTGAGCCTTAGAAATAATATTTCGCAGGCCAGATTTTATTATGACGAAGTTGGAAGATGTATTTTTTGCGATATGATACAGGCTGAAATAGTGGACGGCAGAAGGATAATAATGCAGACCGACGATTTCATAGTTTTTCATCCGTTTGCTTCGGCGAGCCCTTTTGAAACATGGATAATGCCGCTGTCGCACGAGCCCTGTTTTTCAAATATTTCTATGGATAAGGTTAAGGCTCTCGGCATAATAGTCAAAAAGATTCTTAAAGGTATGTATGATGCGCTCGACAATCCGGATTATAATTTCGTATTTAATAATCCGCCGATAGCAGACGAAAAAGAAGACTATTATCACTGGAGTTTAAGAATTATTCCAAGACTGACTATGAAAGCCGGTTTCGAGATAGGAACCGGAATGTCCATTAATACGGCTATTCCCGAAGAAACCGCCGAATTTATGAGAGGTTTTTTAAAATTTTAAAAAAATATAATTCAATAATTTTTGATTTAGACGGGACGCTTATAGATTCGTTTGAAGCTATAAACGATGCCTTCGACGCCGTGTTTTCTAAATTCCAAAGCAGGCAGATAACGCCGGAAGAATCCAGTTCTTACGTAGGCGTTCCGCTTGAAGGCCTGCTCGGCAAACTTTTCGGAAAAGAGAATGAAGAAGAAGCTATCGCCGTTTTTAGAAAAAAATACACGGAAGTCTGTTTCGATAAAACAACGTTGATAAAAGGCGCGAAAGAACTTCTTTTAAAATTAAAAAGCGAAAATAAAATTCTTAGCGTAGCGACTAATAAAACCGGTTCTATATCGCGTGAACTTTTAAAGCATCTGCAGATCATTGGTCTTTTTGATTGCGTTTACGGTGTATTCGACGGTTTAGAAGGCAAGCCGTCGCCGGAAATGATAAACAAAATCGTCGATATGACTGCTATTCCAAAAGAGTATACAATATTAATCGGCGATTCCCCGATAGACATAATGGCCGCAAAAAATGCCGGCATTCATATATGCGCCGTTGCTTCGGGGAATCACGAATACGACGAACTAAAAGGATACAATCCAGATTATTTATATAAAGAAATTTCGCAAATTTTACCGTAATACGAGCATCATTTTATGATTAAAATAGGAGAAATAAATTATCTTAACGTATATCCTATCTACTATTATTTAAAAAAAATACTTAACGGCGAAAACAGAAATAATTTTGCGGATTTTATTTCCGGAACGCCGGCTTTTTTGAATAGTAAATTACAATACGGCGGCATAGATATAAGCCCTTCATCTTCTTTTTACTATATTTCTAATTACGATAATTCTTATATATTTCCCAACCTTTCGATAAGTTCCAAGAAAAAAGTAAAAAGCATATATCTTTTTTCAAATAAATCCATAGAGAATTTCAATAAGAACGAAACGGTATACGTTACGCCGGAAACCCTTACCTCGTTAAATTTATTAAAAGTTTTATTGGCAGAATTTTATAAAATGGATTTAAACGAAATGAAATTTTTAAGTTTGAAACAAAACGAAAATTTAGAGCTTGAGATAGATTCGGATTATTATCGAAAAATAGCTGAAGGAAACAGTTTCCTGCATATAGGCAATAATGCCTTAAAACTTGTAAAAAATATTCCGGACGGCTATTATGCATACGACTTAGCGGATTTATGGTACAGACATACGTCTTCCCCTTTTGTTTTTGCTCTTTTTATAATAAGAAAAGAATCTTACGACGGCAATAAAAATGAATTTTCCGTTTTATACGATTATTTGATAAAATCAAAAATAAAAGCGTTATCCGGTTTTAAAGATGCAGCCGAAACGGCGATAAAATCCGGCGATTATGACTTCATATCTTTTGAAGAGCTTATGGAATATTGGACGGACTGTCTGAGTTTTAACTTAGGACCCGATGAAATAAGGGGTTTTAATATTTATGCCGATTTACTTTACAAATATAAGCTTATAAAATCTACTCCAGAGTTAAATTTTGTTTAACCGTTTTACCGGTATAACGAAAGAAAACTTAAATCCGTTTCCCATACTGCTTTTAATGACGGCGCTGCCTCTTAATAATTTCAGGGTGTGCTTTACGATAGCCAGTCCGAGCCCGGAACCTTTGGCTGAATTTTTATGCGAGCCGTCGATCCTGAAAAATCTTTCGCCCAGCCTTAAAAGATTAGTATAGTTTACGCCAATACCGTTATCGATTATTGAAAAGAAAAGAAATTGCGAGTCGTCTTCGTTAAGGAAATAAAAATTCCATAAAACCGATGTTTCTTCGGCTTCAGAAATAAAATTCAATGCCGCCGCCTTGTCGCAGGCGTACCCTTCTATCGATACTATGCCGTTTTTATTGCCGTATTTCACGGCATTCTGAATAAGGTTGTTTATTATAAGGCTTATTTTGCCGGTATCCGAAATAAATGTATCATTTTTCGCTTTATTAATAACGGATAAATTTTTTTCTTTTATTTCATGTTCAAATAAAATTAAAGAATTTTCTATATTAGTTTTAATATCTATATTTTCTAACTTAACCGGAAACTTTTCCGTTTCGATATTGGAAAGCGTAATCAGGTCGTCAATTAAAAATCGAAGCCGTTTTGCGTGCTGTTCGATTATATTCACGAATTTCAACCTGACGGAAGGGTTATCGATAGCACCGTTTTTTAAAGTTTCGGCAAAACCGGTTATAGCCGTTACCGGCGTTTGTAATTCATGGGAAACGTTCTGAATAAAAGACGACCTGATATCTTCTATTTTCTGCATGTCGGTGATATCTTTAACTATTACCGCATATTTATCATTATTATTTATCTTAAAGATTATGCAATCGGCAGTTTTTTTTTCGGCCCTATCGTAGTAAGAAATTTTTTTTTCGGTTATTTTAAAAAAATTATTTTTAACCGCTCCGTCTATTAATGAATTAAGTTCTATATTTCTAGTTAAAAAATCGAATTGATTATTAATAATTTTGCCGTCAGTTTTTGCCGACCTTATGTTTTTGCCGAAAGATTCGTTTACGAATAAGATTTCTTTTTCTTTGTTTATAACGGCAACCCCTTCTTTAATGTTGTTTAATATGGTTTTATAAATTTCAATTTCACGCGTATATTCCCTTAATTTATTTTTAGCAAATAAATACTGTATATTTTTAAATAAAAAAATATATAAAAAAAATAAAAATAATGATAATATTAAAATATAAAATATAGATACTATATTGTAATGCATAGAAAGATTTTATAATAAATTTTTAATAATTTCTATTAGAAATAATGAAATATAAAATAAAAACTGCTTGGCTGTCATTTTTTTTTGCATTTTTTTTGACTTCGGTTTCTGCTAGTGTTTCAAGCGGATTTCAGGTTGATTCTATAGCCGCCTCGGTTGACAATACTGCTATAACGCTAAATGATTTATACTTTTTATATAATTTTAATATGGTAAATAATTTAAAATATGTTAAAATTAACAAAACGTTAACCAACGGCGAATTAAAGCATTTGACGAATATATATATAAACAGGATTATTATTCTTAATCAGCAGGAAAAGGCCGGCGGCTTAATTATAAGCAATCCTGCTTTAAAGGCTATGGCTCAAAATTTTAAAAAGAAGTTTGCGGTTCTTCATAGGCGCACAAGTTTTTCGGTATTTTTAAGCAAGTTTGGTTTTGATAAAAACGGTTTCTATAATTTTTTAAAAAAAATTATAATAGAAAAAAAATTCATAAAATACAGACTGCAATTCTTTTTATTTACTATCGAAAACGGAAGAGGAACTGCAAAAAAACAAAAGCAAAAATATGCGGCTGAACTGGCGAAGAAACTTAAAAATATGATTGTAAATCTCAGAATGCACGCAAAAATTAAAATTAACGATAATTTTACCGGTTCGTAATAAAATAATTATGTTCGATTTAAAAATAACGTCGGGTTTTTCGTCTGCGCATGCCTTAAGAGGCTATCAAGGAAAATGCGAAAACATTCACGGGCACAATTGGAAGGTTGAAGCCGTCGTTTCTGCATCTAAGTTAAACGAAATAGGAATTGCAATAGATTTTAAACTGCTGAAAAATTATCTTAACGAAGTATTGGAAACGCTCGACCATAAGTTCATCAACGAGACCCCCTTTTTTTTAAACGCAAACCCTTCTGCGGAAAATTTAGCTATGTATATATATAACGAATTTGAAAAAAAAATTAAATCTACGCAACATAACGGCATAGCCGTAAAAAGCGTAAACGTCTATGAAACGGATACGTCTATGGCGTCCTATTACAAAATTGATTGACTTAAAATTTTTAATAATGTATTAAATATATATAATATATTAATTTAATTTTAAAAAAATATAATGTCGTGAATAAAAAAATAGCATATTATTTTGCCGTAACATTTTTTATAATATCGGTGTTTGCCGTTTTTTTTATATATAAAAGCATTACGGCAAAAGAAAATAAAATAAACTTTTTGATAAACAAAAGAATCGCCGAGCTAAAAAGTATTCAAATCAAGATAGACGAAAGCATAAAAGGAATACGAAAAACCGACTTTCCTATTTTACGCTACGGATATTCTTTCAATAAAAACGAAAAATATTTCATTTCGGAAATTATAAGCGCCGGAAAAAAATATCGAATAAAATTGGATGCCGTTAAATTTATAAAATTAAATAAAAAAAATACAGCCGCCGATTTTTATTTTAAAGTTTCCGGCTTCGGAAATCCACGCGATATATATTCCTTTGTTAAAGATTTAGAGTATAATTATAAAATAAATTTTAAAAAATTCTATATCGGTAAAAATATAAATAAAAACAATTCGGTAAATTTTTCCTCAATCTTGGCTGCATATGTTATAAGCAGACAAGATGCGTTAAAAAGCATTTTGAAATCTAAGCGATATATAAAGAAGCCGAAAGATTTCGGAACTATAAATCCGTTTTTATATATCGTTAAGAAAAATAAAAAAACCGCTGCAAAGCCAAAAGCCGTTTCTTTAAATTATGAAAAAATAAAGAAAAAATCAAATATATCCGAAAGAGTTTATAGAAAATTAGCAAAAAAAACTGCTTTCATTAAAAAATCAGGCATTCAAGAATCAAATTTTTATAATAAAAAAGGAGTTTTATCGTTTTCGCAAAACGATTTCAGCACTGCATTGATTATGTTTAAAAAAGCCTTAAGTTATAATCCGGATAATTACAGGGCATTATCAAATGCCGCCTTGGACGAATACGAAATTAAAAATTACAGGGCATCCGTGTATTATGCCAAAAAAGCGCTTGAGCACAAAAAATTATGGCAGATAAATTTTATTCTGGGACTGTCGTACATGCGTTTAAAAATGTTTTCCAACGCCGAATACAGTTTTAGGAAAGCTTTAGAGTTGAATCCTTCCGATGAAAAAATTAAATATTATTTAAATATTTCAAAAAAAATACGATAATAAATATGGAACAATATTCTTTTATTAAGGGGAATCCGATTATGAATTTTAATGCAAAAAAAATAACTTTTTACGCCGTTATTTTCTCTTTACTGCTTTTTTGCTTAATTCCTATGTTTTCCGTTAACGGTTATGCGTTTACCACTATAACCATTCTTCCCGGAAAGCTTAATAATTTCACTATAAGCGTACCGCACAGCGTCCAGGCCGGCAGCAAATTTGACGTCCGATTGGTTGCTTTAGACGATTACGGCAATGTAATTACTGATTTTTCTAAGAAATACGAGGGATTGAACATTAACGTAAATATCGGCGGGCAAAGCAATCAAGAACAGTTAAATATTCCCGCCTCAGAGTTTAAGAAAGGCATAGTAAACTTTGACGTTTCTTATAAAAAAGCCGGCAAAATAGAGGTTTCGAGCTCATTTGAAGGCGTAGAAGACGAAAGTACGCCCATTCATATTTATGCAGGACCGTTCCATAATTTAAAAATATCGGCTCCGAAAAACGTTATAGCCGGCGTTCCGTTTAAAGTAAAAATATATGCTGCCGATCAGTACGGAAACCCCGTAAAATTAATGCCGAAATCAAACGGCAGCATAAAAGTTTATTTAACCGGAGACAACTTCAGCATAAGACCCAGAATAATACCAGCCAGTTACATAAACGACGGTGCCGGTAAATTCAATTTTATTTCGGACAGGGCGGGTATAGGACAGTTAAACTTTGCCGTTAATTACGGCGGCAGGCCTCATATTTTTATAAGTAAAAATATAAACATAAAACCTTCTTATTTTAAAAAGTTTCTTATTTCTACAAACATTGCCCAAATTCCGGCAGGAAGACCTTTTATAATTAAAATAGTTGCGATCGATAAATTCGGCAACGTGATAACGAACGCCGACCGCATAAACGGCAACGTTAAATTGTCATTAGTTTCTTCCGGCGGGATAGAAAGGAGCAGCGTATTCAGCTTTAAATCTTTTAATAAAGGTATTGCTTTAGTAAAAACCGTATTTAATAGGGTCGGAACATTTTCCATTTATGCTAAACCGGAAGGTATAAACCTCAAACAGCTTAAGTCGGGAGTGCCGAAGGTAAACCGCAGAATACGAGCAAAAAGCCTGTTGCTGTACAAATAAAAGAAAAAACTATTTAAAAAAAAGTGAAAAAGTAATACAATAAAAGAACATCCGATAATATTTTAATTAAGGCGGCATAGCCAAGCGGTAAGGCAGAGGTCTGCAAAACCTTTATACCTCGGTTCAATTCCGAGTGCCGCCTCCATCACATTATCAAACGATAAACTATTATAAATAAAACGATAAAAATATGTATCAAATAATCGGCAAGAAAAATCTCGGCGAAGGGATAAATTTATATAATATATCGGCTCCGGATATAGCGTTAAAAGCGTTACCAGGCCAATTTATCATATTAAGGGTAAATAAAAACGGCGAGAGAATTCCTATTACTATCGCAAGTTCAGACAAAAACGATAAAACTATTACTATACTTGTGCAGACGCTTGGAAAAACTACGCATCTGCTCAGCGAATTGAACGTCGGCGATGCCTTAGCCGATTTAGTCGGTCCTCTCGGCGTTCCTACCGAAATAAAAAAATTTGGAACCGTAGTCTGCATCGGAGGCGGTTTTGGAACTGCGGCAATATATCCTATAGCCAAAGCTATGAAGGCGGAAGGAAATCACGTCATATCTATAATCGGAGCGAGAAACAAAGAGCTTCTTTTGATGGAAGACGAGATGAAATCGGCGAGCAATGAAGTTCTTGCCGCTACAAACGACGGAAGCTGCGGCACTAAAGGCATCGTTACCGATGTTTTAAGAAGCCTTATTTACGATAAAAAAATACAGATAGACAGGGTTATCGCCATCGGTCCGGTAATTATGATGAAAGCAGTAAGCGACTTAACCAAAGAAAAATCCATAAAAACAATCGTAAGTTTAAATCCTATTATGATAGACGGAACGGGAATGTGCGGCGCATGCAGGGTTTTGGTAGGCAATAAAACAAAATTTGCCTGCGTAGACGGCCCCGACTTCGACGGGCATTTAGTAAACTTTGACAACCTTATGAACAGGCTTAAATTTTATAAGGAAGAAGAAAAAACTTCCTATGATTGCCATATGAAAGCGCACCATAATTTAACAGCTTAATTTTATAAGTATAGAGAGTATAGCAGATAATTTATAATTAAATATGGATACAAAAGAAAGGCTGAAAATTAAGAAACATATTATGCAGTGTCAGCCGCCTGCGGTAAGGAACGGCAATTTCAAAGAGGTCCCGAACGGATATACGGCCGAAGAAGCCGTAGAAGAAGCAAAACGATGTATTCAGTGCAAGAGACCTTACTGCATCGAAGGATGCCCCGTTAATATAAATATTCCCGCTTTTATAAAGCTTATCGAAGAAGGAGATTTTCTCGGCGCCGCAAAGAAAATTAAAGAAACGAATTCTTTGCCTGCAGTATGCGGCAGGGTCTGCCCTCAGGAAGACCAGTGCGAGAAAGTTTGCACGGTAGGCAAAAGAAAGGATACCCCTTCCGTAGCTATAGGAAATCTTGAACGCTTTGCGGCGGATTACGAAGCAAAATACGGCGATATCCACATAGAAATAAATCAAAATAAAGATAAAAAAGTAGCGGTGGTAGGCGGAGGTCCGGCAGGTCTTACGGTTGCAGGCGATTTGTGTAAAATGGGTTATGCCGTTTCGATATATGAAGCCCTTCACGAAATAGGAGGAGTCTTAATGTACGGAATTCCCGAATTTCGTCTCCCTAAAGAAATTTTATCAAGAGAACTTAAAGTCTTGGAAGATATGGGAGTGAACGTTTTTACGAATGAAGTAATAGGCAAAACTTTTAACGTAGACGAACTGCTTAACGATAGGGGCTACAGCGCTGTTTTTATAGGAACGGGCGCAGGGACGCCAAAATTTCTTAATATACCGGGGGAAGAACTTAACGGTATATATTCCGCCAACGAATTTCTTACCCGCGTTAATTTAATGCGCGCTTACAACAAGTCCGAATACGATACGCCCATTAAATGCGGCAAGACGTTAGTAGTATTTGGCGCGGGCAACACTGCTATGGATGCCGTCAGGACGGCTTTAAGGCTTGGTTATCAAGACTCCAGAATTTTTTACAGGAGATCAAGAAACGAAATGACGGCAAGGATCGAGGAGGTTCATCATGCCGAAGAAGAGGGCGTTAAGTTTGAATTTTTAATAAATCCAATCAGATTTATAGGAGACGAAAACCATAACGTTACGGCTGTTGAATGTGAAAGGATGGAGCTTGGAGAGCCCGACGAAAGCGGCAGAAGAAGACCTCTACCAATAAAAGGTTCTGAATTTATTACTAAAATAGAGGCAGCGGTTATTGCTATAGGAACAAACGTAAATCCAATTATTCCTTCTTCTACTCCCGGCTTAAATTTAAACAAATGGGGATATATAATAGCAGATGAGAACACAGG
Organism: bacterium; assembly: GCA_021784835.1. The sequence goes on along the minus strand of JAJYHI010000047.1, from coordinate 32,889 downwards.
AAAAACCTCAAAGAAAGGAGTTTTTGCCGGAGGCGATATAGTTACGGGAGCCGCAACCGTCATACTTGCAATGGGTGCGGGAAAAAAAGCGGCTGTTGCGATAGATAAATACTTAGAAACGGGAATATGGTAATATTTGACAAATATTGCGATTTGTGAGATATTATATAATGCATTTTTTGAAGCGCATCTTCTCAATTAAATAATTGCCGGGGTGGCGGAAGTGGTAGACGCAAGGGACTTAAAATCCCTCGGAACTTTGTTCCGTGCCGGTTCGATTCCGGCCCTCGGCACCATAAAGATATTTATCTGATTTTTAGTTTTTAGAGTCTTTTTTTACGTCTCTCCGTATAAAAATTAAACGGCACGCTTAAAAATATTTGTATTTAAATAAGTTTTATGATAATATAATAAAACTTATCATGTTTAATGCCGAGATAGCTCAGTCGGTAGAGCAGAGGACTGAAAATCCTCGTGTCGACGGTTCGATTCCGCCTCTCGGCACCACCTTTAAATAAAAGCGCAATTAACCTTCCTAATAAATCAATCCTCTTTAAAGGTTTATAAAATATTAAATAGATAAACATGCAAGGCGCTTATATTTTATATTTATTTATCTTCAATTTAAAAACAATGTTATATTTTTTTAAAAAAAATATTGATTTAATTTTTTTTTTGTAATAAACTAAAAAGGATGTAAAAAATACAGCAATTGTCTAATCTATTTTTTTTAAGTACACTTTTAAAAATAAAATATAGGTTTAATGTTGAAAAATCATATTATTTATTTTCCGGGCTGCGCAAATTCTTACGACCCTAAAACAAAAATAGAAAACATTTTTAGAGCATTAGATATAGATATTAAGCCGGTTTCCGAATGGAACTGCTGCGGCGCGCCGCCATCGCACTATAAGCCGGATTTTTTTAATAAAGCGGTAATGCCCCTGAGAAATTTAGGTTTATGTCAGAATGGCGGCGAAAATTTTTTATATTCCGGCTGTTCGGTATGCGTAAATCAGATAAACGAATCCGTTAAACTTATAAATTCCGATTCCATGTTTAGAAAACAGGCGGATTACAGTCTTAGGCCGTTTAATGCGATGCTTAAAGAGTCGGATCCTTCAAAGACGGGAGCAATTCATATTATCGATATAATTGCAGATGCCGCTACCGAAGACAAACTGCTAAAAACCGTTCCGTCAAAAATAAAAGGGAACTCCATACTTCTTTATGTCGGATGTTATAAAAACGAAGCTAAAATAGAATCTTTAAAAAAAATATTTAATATTATGGGTGCCGAAGTTAATATTTTCAATGATTGTTGCGGAGGCGAAAAATTGCAAAATATGACCCCGATACATTCTAAAAGAATTGAAAACGCAAATATAGCCGATAATTTTTTCAAGCTGATAAATAAAAAAGCCGACGAAACAAATTCAGACTATATAGTCACGGTTTGTTCCATGTGCGAAAAAAATATTGACGACGGCATGAAATTGTCCGACCTTGATATATTTGCGCCGGTAATAGGCTTAATAGAATTTATCGGTTTTATGCTCGATATTGAAGGTTGCGGAGAAATATTAAACAGTATATTGCCTTGCGGAGTTAAACCTGGAAACGCAAAGTTAGAAGAGTGCCGGTTATAAAATAAATATACTTTAATTAAAACGGAGGTAAAAAAATGGATTTTGAGGAGTTAAAAAACGAAAAGTTCATGCGCGTAAAAGATAACAGGCTTATAAAAATAAAGCCCGATCATCGTCCGCAGGAATCTACCAAGGAATATGACACCGTACGCTATTCCACATGCACTAATATGTGCGAAAGCGGATGCGGTTTAAAAATATTCCTGAAAGACGGTAAAATAGTCGATGTCATGGGAGATCCGGAACATCCCCAGAACAGAGGCGGTCTTTGTTCTAAGGGCGTCGGCCAGATTCAATGGTGGTACGACCCGCTAAGAGTACATCATCCGATGATAAGGAAATCTTTAACAGACGATTTTAAAAGGGTTTCATGGGATGATGCGCTTGATTTTGCGGCCGAAAGATTAATAAAACTTCATGACGAATACGGCCCTGAGGCATTGACTGTTTTCAGGACTGGAAGGTCTTCGTTCGGCAATAAAGAAGGCGGCGCAAGATTCGGCAGGATATTCGGCACGCCCAACGTTTACGGACAGGGGCCTATCTGCTGCGAAAGCCCCGGCGTTTCTATGAACTACGTTTTCGGCGCAAAAGGACTCGGCAGGCTTATGAATCCTTCTCAGGATTGGAAAAACTCCAAATGTATTCTTGTAGTAGGCACGAATATGGCGGCGCAGGAAACTATTACGATGACCCACCTTCTCGATGCAAGAGATAACGGAGCATTTTTAATAGGCGTCGATCCGCGTTTTAACGCAACGCTTTCAAAATGCGATATAGGCATGAGAATTCGTTCGGGTTCGGACGCTATATTGTTTTTAGCTATGGGCAATATCATAATAAAAGAAAAACTTTACAACAAAGAATTTGTCGATAAATGGGTTGAAGGTTTTGAAGAGTATGCAAAAGAATGCGCCCAATGGACGCCTGAAAGAGCCGAAAAACTTACATACGTTCCCAAGGAAATGATTATAGAAGCCGCAAGAAGATTCGGCTCGGCAAGACCGGCATCCGTAACGGGAAATCTCGGTACTGCGCAGATATATAACTCGAACAACGTCAACAGGTCGATAGCGGCATTGTTGGCTCTTACCGGATCTATAGGCGTAAAAGGCGGCGGCTGGAACTGGCTGCATAACTGCCGTCCTCCTCTGAATTATGGACACGATTTGAACGATCTGCCGGGTTTTAAAAGACCGCAGATAACGGACAAATTAATATCATGGGGAGACAGTTCGGTACCGTGCATAATAAATGCGATGATGTATGAAAAACCCTATCCTGTTAAGGGCATTATATGGAACGGCGACCACCTGCCGCAGTTTCCGAATTCATGGAAAATGGAAGAAGCGATGAAGAAAAATATAATCAATATTCATCTTTCCATATATCCAAACCATACATATATGTTTAGTCATGTCGCGTTTCCTATAGCAATCTCAGTAGAAACAGACAGCGTTTGCCATCACGGAAACAACAGGCTTCTTCAGTGGCACAATAAAATAATACCTTATCAGCATGAACACAGAGCCGATATCGATGTTTTCGACGGTCTTGCGAAAAGGCTTAAAGGTAAAGCCGGACATTTCGACAAAGTCGAATTTAATCCGTGGGGATATTATAAAGAAGGTCCTGATAAAGGAAGAGTAAACGAAATTAAAATGACCGATTTCTTTAACGAACAGGAATCTTTTACAAGAGGTATTACTTACGAACTTCTTAATCCCGAAAAAAATCCGAAAGGCGGTTTGATGTGGCCCGTAATGTCGAAAGAAGAAGCTGTTTTCCAAGACGACGAAGCCGTTTTAAGGGGTAAATGGATAATGTATAAAGAAGGAGAAAATTATCCCGAATCCGACAAGAGATTCCCGACGCCTTCCGGCAAAATCGAACTAGCTTCCGAAGCTTTGGAAAAAATAGGCTGGTACAAAGTTCCTACGCAGGTTGAAGGTTCCGAATCGCCTCTCGGAAATTTTGAAAGAGCCAAGAAGTATCCGTTAGTACTGAATACTACCAGAATAGCGCAGTCCTTTCATGAAGGAGGCCACTGGTGGCCGTGGAACGACGAACTCGAACCCGACAGAAATATAGAGATAAATCCTACTACCGCAGCGGTTATGGGTATCGAAGACGGAGACATGGTTATAGTAGAAAACGACAGAGGATGGGTTGAAGGTCCGGCATGGGTAACAGAAATGGTACCTGAAGACGGAATATGGGCAAACTTCGGGTTTGACAGATATCAGCCGTTTCATCCATATGAATCTATTAATACCGTTATAGACGATATTATAAAAGACCCGGTTTATGGACAGATACAATTTAAAGCCGTCCTTTGCAGGGTTTATAGAAAAGGCGATACCGATCCGGATACCACAGCAAAAAAGACGCTAGAATTTTTGCAGAAAAGATTTCCGGAAGTTTGGGATCCTAAGCACCAGGATAAAAATATTATCGTCGGAAAATGGAAAAATCACTGGAAAGAATATCATGAACTTAGCATAGGCTGGAAAAAGCTTGTTAATTTTAAAGAGCCGGTCGAATGTACGCCTGTTTCCTGCGATATTCGTAAATACTAAAATTAAATTTAACCGGAAATTTGCGCGAATAATTCATTGAAAAAACAATAAAACGCAAATTTCCGGATGTTAAAAGAAATTTAACTTAAATAAAAAATAGGAGTATAAATATGTCTTCGGAATACGGATTTGATAGAGTTCACCTTGGAGAAGAAAGAGCTTCCAGGATTACCCTGAAGTCTTCCACTCCAAAATATTCTATGAAAGTAAATGTAGAAAGATGCATAGGCTGTATGTCTTGCGAAGTATCTTGTAAAAAAGAACACAATCTTCCCGTTGGGCCCCGCAGAATGAGGGTTATACAGGTTGGACCATATTTTATTAAAAAAGGACAACTAAAAACGGTTTATCTTCCCATGAACTGTTTTCACTGCGACGATGCGGCATGCGTAAAAGCCTGTCCGACAGGTTCTATGCAGAAAAGAGCAGACGGTATCGTATTTAACGACCCTAATACCTGCATAGGCTGTAAATCTTGCATACACGCTTGTCCTTTCGGTTCTCCTCAGTTTAACGAAGCGACCGGAAAGGTAACGAAATGCGATTACTGCAAACACAGAATCGACGTCGGACTTTTACCTGCATGCGTAACTTTGTGTTCGACCGATGCATTATGGTTCGGTAATATAAACAGAATATCGACTATCGACAGAGAAAAGACCGCCAGAAAATTAACGGAACATTTATTCGGTTTTGTCGCTCCTAATCCAAGCCAAATGGGAACGTCTAATGCAAACGACACCGATAACGAGGTTAAAGTCGGATAATTAAATATTTGACTATATTTGTAAAAATATTAAAAATAAAACAAGGAGGTTATTTATGGCAGAGATACTAAAGTCTGGAACCGTGTATAATGCGCCTATAAGAGTCGATTATGTAAACGGAGACTTCGACAAGGCTGAAGAAGCATTAAAAAAAGAAAACGTTCATATTGTGGGAAGAAACGTCGCAAGCGTGACGCCTTACCATGCAACTATATTCGTAAGCTTAGAAGAAGAAGAAAAAGCTTTAAAGGCGATTAAAAAAGCAGGAATAAAAACATATCCCATAGAACCATATTTTTAAATTAACGTTAAACAATAACGGCCGTCAAACTATCGACGGCCGTTATTGTTTAAAAAAATAAAAACTTCATGCAAGATAAAAAAACGGTTAAAACATTACTTGATATTACCGCAGAAAATATTAAAAAAATTAAGGACGGCGAAATTATTTCCGTCGAAGATTCTCTCGGCAGAATAATATCGGAAGATATAATTCCTCAAAACGAAGTTCCTCCTTTTATAAGATCGGCCGTTGACGGTTTTGCGGTTATATCAAGCGATTTTTTAGAAAAAAAAATAAATAAATTCAGGGTAGAAAACCAAATAACCGCAGGTTATTCAAAAGAAATAAAACCGCTTAATTCTGGAGAAGCCGCCTTCGTAACTACGGGCGCTCCTATTCCTCCCAATGCAGACAGCGTGGTATTAATAGAAGACGTAGAAGAATATGCAGGCGGATATATGATTTACAAAAAGAAATTCGAAAAAGGTTCGTATATATCTCCCATAGGGGACGACATTAAGGCTGGAGAAATTCTTTTTGAGAAAGGTCATAGAATAAGATTCTGCGATATTGCCGCCCTATCCGGAATAGGAATGAGTTCGGTTTCCGTTTATAAAAAACCTTTGGTAGGAATATTGTCCGGAGGAAACGAACTAACGCCGCCGGGCAAAAAGTTAAAAACAAATAAAATATACGATATAAATACGACGGTTCTTAAGTCTTTAGTGTCGGATGCCGGAGGCGTACCTGAAGTAATAGGAGCGGTAGAAGACGACTTTGAAAAATTAACGCAAACTTTAAAAAAAAGCGACGAGTCTTCAAAATACGACCTTATTGTTTCTACCGGTGGAACGGGCGCCAGTTTTTTGGTTTTGGAAAATAAAGAGATAAAAAACTTTTACGACCTAGTTCCTTCCGCTATAGAAAAGACCGGAAAATTATTATTCCACGGAGTAAAATTAGTTCCGGGCAAGCCGACGTCGTTCGGCATGCTTAATAACGGCACGCCTATTTTTGCGCTTGCGGGCTGGCCTTATTCCGTTCTTATTACGTTCGACCTATTTGTAAGGCCTGTTATTCAAAGAATGTCTAACTATAAAGACCTATATAAAAGATACCCTTCCGTTAAAGCCGCTTTAAAAAATGATATAATAAAAGAAGAAGGCATAAGAAAATATTTTCAGGTTAAGTTAACTAAGAGCGGCGATTCTTTATATGCAGAAGTAATATCCGCTCCTAAACCTCCGTCCGCCGCAAGGTCATTAAGTCCAATGATAAAAGCCGACGGCAGTTTTGTTATGGAAGAGCATATTACGAATTTAAAGGCCGGAACTTTTATAGACGTTACGTTAAACGATTACGAAATAGAATATTAATACAAAATAATTATGAAACAGTATTTATTTGAATTATTTGAAAATAAAGAATACGATTCAAATTTCGAAAGATTTAAATTTAAAATCCCGTCCTTAAGAGTTTCTCTTTCAGGCAAATGCAACGAAAACTGTTTTTACTGCCATAACGAAGGAGTTCCCAAAAAAATTTCTTCGACTATTCAGACCGGAGATATAATAAACGTGGTATATTCGCTTAAAAATTTCGGACTTAAAAAAATTAAATTTACCGGCGGCGAACCTCTGCTCTATAAAGATTTAAAAAATCTTTTATATAAAGTCAAACATATCAATGACTTAAAGCTATATATTACTACGAACGGCACTCTTATAAGAAAAAGAATAAAAGATCTTAGCCCCAATATTATAGATAAAATATCGGTAAGCTTAGATACGTTAGATCCAAGGTTTTATAAATATATTACCGGAAAAGATTATCTATATGAAGTTCTTTCAGGTTTAAAAATTTTGAAAGATTATGGATACAATGTAGAAATAGATGCAGTTTTGCTAAAAAAAATAAATTCCGCAAAATCGTCTTTAAACAAATTAATAGATTATTGCATAAATAACGATTTCGATTTGCAGTTTATAGAATTATCTAACGAAACCGACGAAACTTCATATTCTAAGTTTTATGCCGACCCATACTTAACGTTAAAGAAAGCGGGATTAGATTTTTTAAACGACGATACTAATGACAGACAGTTTTTTAAAATTAAAAATTCTAAAATAACGCTATGCAGAAAGGTAAACGACGTCTGTAAATCTACCGGAGACAGATGCAGCGGCATGAGGCTTCTGCCCAACGGCGTTCTAAAAAATTTTTATTATTAAATATTAGAGGTAAATAAAATTAAATGATAGTCGAACTTAACGGAAAAGAAGCCGGATTAACGTTTGAATGCATGCATATAGTGCCTGGAAGAGGAGACTGTTCGAGAATACATCCTCATTTCCATTACGTGGACGTTTTAATCGACGGAGAATTCGACGATAAAAGAAGGATAGTCCATCTTTATAACTTAAAAGCCGTTATAAAAAGAATATGTTCTACGTTCGAGGATAAAATATTAATAGCCGATTATCCGGAAAGCGTCCAGCGCGTTGCAGTGGAAGAACAGCATTACAGGATAGAAATTAACGGAAAAATGTATCTTATACCGAAAGCCGATATTTTTAAAATAAAGTGTCCGTCGCTGAATATCGAAGATTTAACGGTTTATTTCGCAGGCGAACTCGCCTCAGATTTAAAAAACAGGGAAATGTTTAACCCAATAAATTATTTTGAAGTTACGTTAAGCGAAGGCCACGGCCAAAGAGGCAGAATAAAGATAGAATTATAATTTTGCGGCCGTGCTATTTAATTAAATGCAAAAATTAAGCTGTATAATACTTGCCGGCGGCGAATCTAAAAGATTCGGAGAAAATAAAGCTTTTTTTAATTTTAATGGAAAATCGTTTATAGAAAGAGCGGCGGAAACCGCATTAAAATTAAGCGGCGATATAATAATTTCGGCAAGAGATAAAGAAGGCGCAGAACGGTATAGCAACGAATTAAAAAAAAAATTGAATATAAATCCGCATGCAATAGCCGACGATAAAAACTGCGGTTTTATAGGGCCTCTTAGAGGAATTTACAGTTGCATTAAGCATCTTAAAGGCAAATATGTCCTTGTTATGGAGTGCGACGCGCCTTTATTTAATTTTTCGGCGGCAAACGAACTTATAAAAAAAATGGAGAAGGAGAAAGTCGGTGCGGTACTGCCTTTATGGCCGGATTCCACCGTAGAACCCCTCCTTGGAATTTATAATATAAAGAAGACGGCTGCGGTTTTAGAAATGCTGAACGATTATGCGTTGAATCTAGAAAAAAATTTTCCTTTTAAGGATTCGGTGAATATTTCAAGATTTTTGCCGTCCGTATATTACTATAATATATTAGATATTATAAAAAAAAATCCGGATTTAAAAATTGAATTTTTTATGAATATTAATTCTAAGGAAGATATTGAAAATTACTTGGCGGAGAAAATTAATACCGTTAAAAAAAAATACGCAAAAAGCGTTAAAATAAGAAAGGCAAACAGATTTTTCAACGTAAAAAATCCGTCGGGAAAACCGTCGGGCATACTTGCAAACGCGCTTTATTATTGGTGGATATATTCAAAAACGGGAAATTTCATATATTTAAAAAAGTCATACGGCTATTTTAAAAAAGACGCCGACAAATATTACGCAGGCGGATTAGATTTTATGGGCGGAAAATTAATTAAAACGATTCGAGGAGATGCAGGCGCATTTAGCCAAGAAATATGCAAGTAAACAAAAATAATAAAATAAAAAGAGGCTGTTATGAGTAAAAAACTTACCAATTTAGAGGAAGATTTAAAGAAAAATCAAATAGAAATAATGCTCTATCCTTCAAAATGCGACGGATGCGAAAGCGAAGGTTTTGCGGCATGCGTAAAAGCATGCGAATCGCATATGGCTGAAAAATACGGCTCAAAATATACTGGAGCCAGAATAAATATAAAAAAGAAAGGAAACAAATTTTTCCCTCTGATATGCCACAATTGCGACGAAGCGCCATGCGTCGATGCATGTATGCCGGGTGCAAGATATAAAGACTTGGAATCGGGATGGACGGTAACAAACTATAAAAAATGCGTCGGATGCTGGATGTGCGTAATGTCGTGTCCGTTCGGAGCTATAGAAAGAATAGGAAAAGGCCATTTTGCTTCAAAATGCGACGGCTGTTCGGACGAGGATACCCCTAAATGCGTAGAAGCCTGTAAAAAAGGGGCGTTAAAAAGAATAGGAATTAAAAATTATTCATATGAAAGAAGGCTTTCCGTCGCAAAAAAAATATACGGACCTTATATAAAATCAATAGTTAAGTAATATTAAAAAGGGGATAAGATTATGAAATACGTTATTATAGGAAATTCATACGCGGGCTTATCCTGCGCCGATGCAATCAGGCGTTTCGACAAGTCCGGAGAAGTCGTAATAATATCTGACGAAAACTACAGGGCTTATGCAAGGCCTTTGATTTCATATTATTTGGAAGGAAAAACTACAGACGAAACAATATGGTATAAAGAAGACGATTATTACGAAAAAAATAATTTCGATTTAATGCTCGGGAAAAAAGTAGTTTCAGTAGATACTTCGGCTAAAAGGTTAGTTTTGGACGACGGAGCGGCCGTGAATTACGACAAACTTTTTATAGGTCCGGGCGGAACGCCTTTTATACCGCCGACGGAAGGATTTAATCCGGATTCTCCTATGATGGGTACCTTTACCCGGTTCGACGACGCAAAAAAAATGGAAAAAGCCGCAAAAATGTCTAAAAGAAAAGAAGCGATAGTCGTAGGCGGCGGACTTATAGGGCTTAAGGCATCCGAAGGATTAAGGGCATTAGGGCTTCATACGACTATAGTAGAATTATTGCCGAGAGTTTTAGGGCTTGCCCTCGACGAAGTATCCGGAAATATTACGTCTAAAAAACTTAACGAAAACGGCATAGATACTGCCACGGGCGAAACGGTTACAAAAATTAATTTAGACGAGTCCGGCAATCCGGTCAGCGTTTTATTGAAAAGCGGTAAAGAATTGCCTGCGGATATCGTAGTAGTCGGCGTAGGCGTCAGACCTAACGTGGCATTTCTTGAAGGTAGCGGAATAAAAATAGACAGGGGCATAATAGTAGATAAAACAATGATGACGAGCGTTAAGGACGTATATGCCGGAGGGGACGCCGCCGTAATATATGACGTTATAAACAAGCGTCCAAACATAATAGCCATAGTTCCTCTTGCCTGTGAAGAAGGCAGGGTTGCAGGTACAAATATGGCAGGCGTTTACAGGGAATACCCGGGCGGCATGGGTTTAAATTCCGTCGAAATTTACGGACTTCCGATAGTGACTATAGGTTTAACCAATCCTTCTAACGAAACGCAAAATGTTTACGTATTTCAAGACGATAAGATTTACAGAAAATTAGTATATGACGGGGAAGTCCTCGTAGGAGCCATACTCCTCGGCGATATTTCCGGCAGCGGAATATTATCGGCAATTATCAGGCAGGGATTAAAATGCCTCAAATATAAAGACGAATTTTTAAACGGCAACATATATTCATTCGTTATAGATAACGAATTTGAAATATACAATATAAATGAAGGCTACGCCATAAGGGGAGATTTCGAAGACCTTCCCGAATTTTCCAGGACCAACTGGCGGTAACCGGCAATTAACATATTAAAATACTTAATATGTTAAAAAATATGTTATTAACGTCGAAGATTTAATTTAACAATATATAATTTAGATATACTATGCATACAAAGCGGTGATAAATTATGAATAGCGAAAACGAAAAACCTCTTACCGTTTTACTGGAAGAATTATTAATAGAAGTGCGCTCCGTATCTTCCGAAAATTTCGATAAGTGGTATGAAAAGAAAAGGAAGGTTTTTAACATCGGCGTTAAAAATTACCCCACGAAAGAAGAATTCATAAAATACGTCAACTACGCATTAAGCATCGGGCATTAAATTCTGTCCCTGTTTTCCAATTTTCCAGTTTGCGACAGGGTCAGAATTGAATTCTGCCCCTTACTTTCCGATTTGTGACAGGGCCAGAATTGAATTCTGACCCTGTGTTTATCTGAGTTTTTCCATCAGGGGTTTCTTGACGTAGTCTAATGCAACCATATAAATAAAAGTTGCAACAAGCAGTATAAATATATATGTGAAAGGAACTTTAGCCATAAGTATGCCGAAACCGGCCATTAAAGTTATAATTATTAAATCTAAAGCGCTTGCCAGCATTAAATAGTTTCCCGGTTTAGAACTCCAGAAATGACGTTCTTCCCTTACTAAATATACCGTCGCCTGTGCGCTGAATACAAGCGATAAAAATGCAAACGTTTGAACCTCCGGCATATTCATTCCCATAACGTAATATCCTATATAATATGAAATAAAAGAATAAATCAGCCATGCCCCTGCTATTATAAGAGATGCCGATACTATAAGTTTTATTTTCCATTTATCGGGTTTATTGGAATATACGGCATTGTCTTTAGCTATGGACATAGTTACAAAATCGTTAGCAAAAATCAGTATAAGAATAAGTTTCGGGGTAGTAACGAACTTCCCGAAAAATATAAGACCTAAACTCAAAAAAAGAGCAACCTGAAAGGTTTTTGATATTTTATTTAAAGTATAAGTAAGCATTCTCCTGTATACCATTCTGCCGTATTTTACGGCATCCACGATATTTGCAAGACCCGGTTCCGTCAATATCAGGCTAGCCGATGCCTTTGCAACGTCCGTAGCATTAGCTACGGCAATGCCGACCTCCGCCTGTTTAAGCGCAGGCGCATCGTTTACTCCGTCGCCGGTCATTCCTGTAATCTTTTTTAGTTTCTGCAAACCCTGTACGAGATGAAACTTGTCTTCAGGGAAAACTCCCGCAAACACATCGCAACCGGATGGATTTTTAAATTTTTCCTTCGTGCATACGCCGTCTCCAAGTCCTATTAAGCGGGCAGTCGTTTTAGCCGTAAGCTCCGTATCGCCGGTTACCATTCTAACCCTTATTCCTAAATCTTTAAGTTCTTTTAGCAGTTCTTTAGAGTCGTCCCTTGGAGGGTCGGACAGTCCAAGGATTCCCACCGGAAAATATTTATTTTCTTCGTTTTTTATCGTTACAGCTATTACCCGATACCCCATAGCCTCTAATTTTTCCGATTCTTCCGACAATATTTTAGCTCCGGTTTCATCCAAATTTTTTGCGACTATTATAGGAGAACCTTTTATGGACGTTATTAAATTTTTTTCTCCGTTTTTGTATGTTTCCATTACTGCTTCGGCTCTTTTAGTCTGCGGGTCAAAAGGTATAAATTTAACTGTTTTTCCTATTTCAGGCAGATTTAATTTATTGTTTTTTATATAAGACAGTATGGATAAATCTATCGGGTCCTGCGTAGACTCGTCCGATGCCGCCGCTGCGTATGCAAAAAGTTCATTTTCGCCGAAAGGTTCAAGCGGTTTAAAAGCTGTAAGAGAAAGTTTATTTGCCGTTAATGTGCCTGTTTTATCGGAACATAATTCTTCCATAGAGGCAATATCTTCTATTGCAGAAAGATGCGTTACCAATATTCCCCTGCTTGCAAGTTCCATAGAAGCAAGCGCCGTAGCCAAAGTAAAAGTAACCGGCAGGGCGACCGGTATAGACGCTACTAAGAGGATTAAAGCAAAAGGCAGCATTTCGGCAAAATTCAATTTGTATATAAGGGCGTATGCAAGTATTAAAACTACGAGAATGCCGTCAATCATAATAAAATAGCGTACGATTTTTAGAATTAATTCTTCTATGTGACCCTTAGTTTTTGCCGATTTTATAAGTTCCGCCGTTTTCCCGAAATAGCTTTTTTCTCCGGTCGCCGTAACCTTGCAGGTGGCTTCCCCTCTTTTAATGACTGAACCGGAATATATAAGTCCGCCTTCGTTTCTGTCCACCGGCTGTGATTCTCCGGTTAATGCCGACTGGTCGACCAATACGTTTCCGGAAATAATTTCGGTATCCGCCGGAACCAAATCACCCATTCTTACATGAATTATATCGCCTGGAACTAATTGTTCGGCGCTTAATTTGATCCACTTTCCATCCCTTAAAACCTTTGATATAATTTTTAACTGTTTTTTTAAAAGCTCCAGAGCTTTTTCCGCCTTGTTCTCCTGTTGAAACGATATAATAGCGTTAAATAAGATTAAACCGATAATAATATATGCTTCTATGTTTTTTCCTAATATTAATTCGATTATAAAAGTAAACTCCAGCATCCATGCTACAGGATTCCAAAATTTTAATAGAAAAATTTCAACCGGATGCTTTTTTTTCTCTTTTATTTCGTTTAAGCCGTACCTTTTAGTTAACTCTTCGGCTTCGGAAGACGATAGCCCTTTTATTTCTTTGTCCATATCCATTTTATCCTTTATCCTTTCCAATTAATTACAGGGGCAGAATTGAATTCTGTCCCTGTAATTAATTAATTATGTTATAATTATTAATAAATGCTTTTACGTCGTGTTCTAATTTTTACGATTTTATATTATACATCAATATGCTTTATACATACAAATACTGCTTTAATCCTGCAATAGAACGACAAAAACTTCTTGGATATGTTATAATGATTAGAAAGATTTGTCAGAAAAAGGCGTCAGATTTTATTTTACGCATACCGAAAGAAACAATTAACGATAAAAGATTTTGCGTAAAATTAATCTGACATCTTTTTCTTCTAATACAGGATGAAAATACTTACAAACGGTAAAAATTTATGATTAAAACAAAAAGCGATAAAATTCCTGCAGTCGTTTCTTTTCTGGCAAGGTCGGGTACGGGTAAGACGACTTTATTAGAAAAAATAATAAAAATACTGTCTCAAAAGGGATATAAAGTCTCTTCTATAAAACACACCGACCATAACGTTTCTGCCGATAAGGAAGGGAAAGATTCTTGGAGGCATAAAAATGCCGGAGCATTTTCAACAATGCTTATATCTAAAGAAAAAATTTCATTTTTCAGCGATATAGAGACGTCCGCCGATATCAACATAGACCTTTTAAAATCTAATTTTTTTAAAGGATCCGACATAGTTATAGTAGAGGGTTTTAAAGAACTCGGCATAAAAAAAGTTGAGCTTGCGAGAAAAGATGCAGGCGGTTTAGAATTAAGATTTAAAAACGACCCTAACCTTATTCTTGTCTGCGCCGATGAGCCGATAAGCGGTTTGAGCGTTCCTCAAATAAATATTAACGACGCAGAAAAAATATCTGATTTTATAGAAAAAGAGATTATTCTGACTAATTATAATATATAAATAAGCATATGAGAGAAATCAGCCTCGGCAGAAGTATTTTGGCACCCATGGCGGGGATTACGGGATATCCTTTCAGGAAAATATGCCTGAAATACGGGGCGGAATTTTCTTTTACGGAGATGATAAGCGCCGAAGGTTTTTTGCGCAATGATAAAAAAACGCTTGAACTTCTTGAAGCCGGGAGCGGTATTTCAAAAACGGGCATTCAGTTATTCGGCAATTCTGCCGCCGTATTGTCGGAAGCCGCTAAAAAAGCATTCGATCAAGGGTTTAAGGTTATAGACATAAATGCCGGCTGTCCGGTTAAAAAGGTGGTTAAAACCGGCGCCGGAAGCGCATTATTAAAAGATTCCGCTCTTTTTGCGGACATAGCAGCTTCCGTCAGAAAATCGGTCAAAGACGCTTTTTTCACCGTAAAATTTAGAAGCGGTTTCGATTTTAATTCGGTAAATTTTGTCGAGATAGGAAAAATTGCCGAAGATTCCGGTATAAATGCTCTTTTTTTTCATCCGAGGACGCGCTCTCAGATGTTCGGCGGAACGGCGGACCATTCCCAGACTAAAAAACTTAAGGAATTAGTTAGCATTCCAGTTTATGCAAGCGGCGACATATTTACGGCGGACGATGCCTTGAATACGATGAGTTATACCGGCGCCGACGGAATTATGTTCGCAAGGGGAGCCGCAGGTAAACCATGGATATTCAGGGATTATGCAAATATATCGGATGCCGGCGGACAGGGACAGACTGAAAAAAAAGAAACGGATATGACTGATAAAATAGATATACTGCTTGAATTAAACGAAGAAATATCTTCTTTTTACGGTGAAACAAGAGGATGTAACATTATTAAACCGCATCTTTATAATTTTTTAAAGGGATTCAAAGGCTCCAAAGAACTAAGGGCGTCAGTCAATAGCGCAAAAAGCGGAAAAGAGACGGACGAAATTTTAAAAATGCTTAGAACACAAGTAGCGTCTAATGAATATTCTGAATCTGCTGGATAAATTTTTAAACGCACGCGCAGATGACGGACGGATTTTGATAAATTCCGATTTTTGCGTCAGGCTTAAAACCCCTATGGCGGGCTGCTATGAATGCATAGAAAGATGTCCCGATTTATCTATAAAAATAACCGATGCCGAAATCAATATTCTGGAAAACTGCTCAAACTGCAACGCTTGTCTTTACTTATGCCCTAATTCCGTTTTTTACGTTAAGAATAAGAATAAGAAAGATGAAGCCGATAAAAATTTAAAGAATTTTTATTTTTGCGGTAAAACCGAAAAATATTTTAAAAATTTTAAAATTTCCGCGGCCGGCGCTAATTACCTTATAAAATGTATTTACGAATTAGAAGACGTAGATATAATTTCTTCCTTAAAAAATAGATTTGACATAACATTCGTTTCGTCCGACTGCAAATCATGCAGGCTTAAATATTTTCATAATAAAAAAATCAAAAGAATAAACGAAATAACAAAGTTTTTAAACGAAGAAAACGCTTTTAAGGAAATTAACGCGGAGGATTTTAATTTTAAAGAGTTTGAGGAAAAGCATAACAAAGAGAAAGGGGTATATAATTTTAATCATACCGGAGATAAAGCATCAGATAGCGAAAAGGATAAAAGAAGTATTGAAAACGCCGGCGGGGTTAAAACTGCGGGGACGTTAGACCGAAGAGAGTTTTTTAAAAATTCGTTTAAAAGTTTGAAAGACAACGCAAAAAAGCTCGCAGAAAACGTTTCTATCGAAGACCTTCCTTTATCCGAACTATATTCCCAATTCATTCCTGTCGGAAAAAACGATAAAAACATAAATTATTCGTTATTAAAAAGGCAGAAAAAAATTTATAAGTTTTTGAAGGAAAACAAAGAGTTGGTGCCGCTTTTTAATATAAAACTGCCTAAAATAAACGAAAATTGCGTCTTTTGCTCTAACTGCTGGGAAATGTGTCCTGCCGGCGCATTAATTTTTAAGGAAAACAAAATATCGCTTGAGCCGTTTTTTTGTACTTCCTGCGGTCTTTGCAAGGATATATGCAGTTTCGGAGCGATAAGAATGTATAAGGCATCCGACATAAAAGATATTTCCGGAGAAAAAATTCTCCTTCTAAATAAAAATAATTTTTAATTTGTGATATAAATCACATATTAAAAATATACCGTTTGCTAATATAAAATAAAACATACTATAAACAATAAAAATCCCCTAATTTAATTTTAAAATTGAGGAAAAAATTATGGAAAACTTAAACGAAGAAAAAGAAAAAAGCTGCGTAGAAGTGACCGAAGAAGATATCAGGGAAGCATTCGAAAAACACAAAACTTACATCGATATATCTTTGGGCGATTTCATTAAAATTTACAAAGATGCGTTTGCGCTGGCGAAGGATAAAGTTCATGGCATTACCGTCGATAAAGTGATGTCGAAAAATGCGGTTTCAGTGCATGAAAATTCTGGAATACACGATGCAATGAATCTGCTTGCGGAAAAAAGGCTGACATGCGCTCCGGTAGTTAACGACGAAAACGCAGTCGTCGGATTTCTGTCCGATTCCGATATCTTAACCAGCGCGGGAGTCATAAAAAAACACACGTTTAAAGATTTGGTAAGACACCTTATAGGCGAGCCTACCCCTCATTCTCAAAGAACTATCGATGCCAAAAATGTTAAAGATATTATGACTTCGCCCGCAATTACCGTATCGACGGACACGTGTATTAAAAAAGCGGCGTCGGTATTTAACGAAAAACGCATAAAAGTTATGCCGGTCGTCGATATTAACGGAAAACTCGCCGGCGTAATATCTATGACGGATATAATAAAACATATCGATAAAAATTAAAAAAATAAATAAAATTAACTATAATTATAGCGGGGAAACTAAAATGTGGATTAAAGAATACTTTGACAGAATGAAAGGCGGAGGAGAAAACGCAACTACCATAAGCCTGCACGTAATCTTTTGGTCGGGTTTAGCTTCTATAATCGGTATAGGCGTGGTTGCATATATATCCGCAAAATTTTTCAATCCGTACGACTTGACTTTACTTATAGGTTCTTTCGGAGCGTCGGCGGTTCTTATATACGGCGCTATTAAAACCCCTCTCGCACAGCCGAGAAATCTTATGGGCGGTCATATTCTTTCAGGTTTTGTAGGAGTCGCAAGCTATAAACTGCTCGGTCATATAAATATGCCTTTAGCGGCCGCGGTGGCGGTTTCGTTTGCAATTATGCTTATGCATGCCACTAAAACCCTTCACCCTCCAGGGGGTGCCACTGCTTTAATAGCGGTTATAGGGGGTAAAGGAATTTATAAGCTTGGTTTTCTTTATCCGCTGATGCCGGTAGGTTTGGGAGCGTTAATACTATTAATAGTCGCAGTAGTAGTAAATAATTTTTCTAAATACAGGAAATATCCGGAATATTGGTGGTAAGATAGAAAAAGTCAACTAGAAAAAGGTGTCAGATTTTATTTTACGCATACTAAAATGAACAATTAACGATAAAAGATGTTGCGTAAAATAAATCTGACACCTTTTTCGTTTTAAAATTTAAATTATATAAAAATGGTTCGGTTTTAAAATTTTAATGACAAGCATAAAAAAAATCTTGACAAAAAAGCATAATTATTTAATAATATAAAACTACGCTTAAATTATACATATATATTATTTTATATTTTATTTCGGGAGATTTTGAATGACTGAAAGCAAGTGGATATTGGTTGACGCAAAAGATATAAGCCTTGGAAGAGTAGCAAGTTTTACGGCCAACAGGCTTATGGGCAAAGATAAAGCGGACTGGACGCCGTATGCCGACAACGGAGATTTCGTTATAATAATAAACAGCGCCAAAGCTAAATTAACCGGAAAAAAAACCGAAGACAAAGAGTACCATTTTCACAGCGGTTATCCGGGAGGACTTAAGACGTTCAAATATAGAGATATGGTAAAAAAAGACCATTCGTATCCTTTGCTTTCGGCTATAAAAGGAATGCTTCCGAAGAATAAACTGTCCGACGCGGTAATAAAAAAAGTTAAAATATACGAAGGCGAAGAGCATCCTCATGCCGCGCAAAAGCCGGTGAGGGTAGAAATAGCCGATAAGGTAAAGTAATATAAAGTAAACAATTAAAATATAGAAATTAAATCAAGATATAATTAATAAGGTAAAAGCTGATGGCTAAAAAAAGCATTATACACGCGGTAGGTAAAAGAAAAACAGGTATTGCAAGGGCTTATTTTAAAGAAGGCGCCGGCAAAATAATTATTAACGGAAGAGATTTCGAGCAATATTTTCCGCTTGAAAGCCACAGGGTTTCTGCCGTAAGACCTTTAGCTTTTTATTCTATAGAAAATAAGTTCGACGTATATATAAACGTATCCGGCGGCGGATTAAGCGGCCAAGCCGGAGCGGTAAGACTGGCTCTCGCAAAAGCTATCCTTCTTGTAAATCCGGAATTAAAAGAAACTCTTGCAAAAGCCTCTATGCTTACAAGGGATCCCAGGGTCAAAGAAAGAAAGAAATACGGGCAGAAAGCGGCAAGAGCAAGATTCCAGTTCTCTAAGAGATAATATAATCGTTATATCCATAAATGATAAGAGTTTCGATTGTAGGGGCATCCGGTTACAGCGGCGTATATCTTATACGGGCGCTGTCGTCAAGACCGGATGTTTCTATATCGGTAATTACTTCAAACAGTAATGCCGGTAAAAAACTTTCAGATTTTTTTCCGCTATTTGCAAAAACATTTCCTAAAAACAGTTTATTATCCAAGATTAAATTTTCGCTTTTTGATGCAGACTTAATAGGCGGGTCTTCGGATGCCGTATTTTTTTGTCTTCCGCACAACGAAAGTTCTAAACTTATACCGGCTGTTTTAAAAAAAAACAAAGACGTTAAAATAATCGATATAGGAGCCGATTTCAGATTCGACGACGTATCGGTCTATGAGCGGAATTACGGCAGGCATAACGCTCCGGAATTAAACGGCGGTTTCGTTTACGGTCTTTCCGACGTTTTTTACGATAAAATCAAAAATTCGCAATTTATCGCCAATCCCGGTTGTTATCCGACGGGCGCTTTACTGCCGATATTGCCACTTGTTTTTAAAGGATGCGTCGATTTTTCGTTTCCGGTTATAATAGACTCTATGTCTGGGATTTCCGGCGCAGGCAGAGGCTTAAAACTGCAGAATCTTTTTTGCGAGATAGAAAATTCCGCAAAGGCCTATAACGTCTGGACGCACAGGCATCTGCCGGAAATTAAAGAAAAAATAGAAAAAGCCTGCAAACTTACGCCCGACGTTATATTTACTCCTCATGTTATTCCGGTTTCCAGAGGCATACTGACCACTGTATATTTAAAATTAAATAAAGATTCAACTATGGAAAATATAGCCGGCATATATGAAAGTTTTTATTCGGGTAGCCCTTTTGTATCGATACTTAATAATATAGAAGACTGCAATATAAAAAACGTCGTCTATACCAATAACTGCCATATCGCTTTTGAAATACGCGAAGAAAACGCCGCAGGTTCGGCAGGTTTAATGGTTAAAATAGTCAGCGCCATAGACAACCTCGGAAAAGGAGCTTCCCTCCAGGCAATTCAGAATATGAATCTTATGTTCGGTTTGGAGCCCGACTTCGGAATACCGCAGTATTCGCCGTATCCTTAAAAACAAAAAAGGTGTCAGATCTATTTATTCTTTTACTCCCGACTGCGTTTGCGAGAAAAAGGTGTCAGATTAATTTTTTGCAAATAATTTTTAATATTAATTGACTGTTAAACATGCAAAAAATAAAATCTGACACCTTTTTCTCTTATGCAAAAAATAAAATCCGATAACTTTTTCTAAAGAAAATTTGCAGAATTAAGAATATTGTTTTTCCTTGAAACATTACCTCTTAATCTGAGATAATAAATAAATATGAAATTATCCGGATATAAAAAACGAATTAAGTATCTGCTTCTTATTATTGCGCTCTTAACGCTGTCCGCCGCATCGATTATATTTTTTTATTCAAAATCGGGCGTTAAAAATAACCGGAATAAAATAGTAAAACCTTTAAAAAACCTTCAAAATTCCTCGTTGATTATCGGTTTGCCGGCAGACGCGACAAATCTTATAGGCAATATGGCGGCAGATGCGCCTACCGCGGAAGTTACCTCTCAAATTTACGACGGGTTGGTCAGATATAACCGCAATTTCAAGATAGTTCCCGATCTTGCAAAATCTTGGAAAATAAGCAACGGCGGCAAAACTATTACTTTTTATTTAAGGCGTCGCGTTTACTGGCAGAACGGACAAAAATTTACGGCAAAAGACGTTATGTTTACATACCGCTTGATGGTAAACCCTAAAACGCCAACGCCTTATGCCGCAGAATACCTTAAGGTGTATAAAGCCCAAACTATAGGAAAATATATTTTTCGGGTAACTTACAAAAAGCCTTACGCTCCCGCTCTTTCTTCATGGGGGTTAAGCATACTGCCGGAAAAACTTTTAAAAGGAAAAAATCTTTTAACTACTAAATTGAGAAGCCATCCTATAGGTACCGGCCCATACGAATTCGATAAATGGGTACACGGATACGAAATAGTCCTGAAAGCCAACCCCCATTATTTTATGGGCGCTCCAAAAATAAAGCGCCTCGTATATAAGATAGTGCCGGATATTTCGTCTATGTTCCTGATGCTTAAGTCCAACGGTATAAGCTATATGGGATTAAGTCCTATTCAGTACAAATATGAATCTGAAGGAAAAGGATTTAAGTCAAGATTTAAAAAATATATTCATCCCTCTTTAAGTTTTACTTTTTTGGGGTATAATCTTCTTGACCCTCTTTTTAAAAATATAAAAGTTAGGCAGGCTTTAAGCTACGCGATAAATAAAAAAGAGATAATAAAAGGAGCTTTGTTCGGATTGGGAATTCACTGTTACGGCCCTTTTATGCCGGGAACTTATTTTTACGATAAGAACGTAAAAAAATACCGCTATAACCCCGATAAAGCGCTGAGGCTTTTAAGACAGGCGGGATGGCGCTTTAAAAACGGAATTTTAGAAAAAAACGGCACTCCTTTCAGATTTACTATTCTTACTCCTCAAGGAAATCAAGAAAGGCTTTCTGCCGCCGAGATAATACAGCAAAATTTAAAAAAAATAGGTATAAAAGCAGAAATAAGGGTTATGGAGTGGACGTCTTTAATATCCGAATTTATTATGAAAAAAAAGTTTCAGACCGTTTTGCTGGGATTTACCATAACGCCCGACCCTTATGACAACGCTTCGATATTTACCGGTTCTAATATCGTTCCTAAAGGCTTAAATTTTACCTCTTTTAATAATCCCGAAATAGACGTTTTGTTCAGAAAAGCAAGGTCGACGTTTAATTTAAAAAAGCAGAAAAAGTATTATTTTAAAATACAGCGTATTCTCGCAAAAGATGCCCCTTATACTTTTTTATACGTTCCTTACGCTATGCCCGTAGTCGTCAGGTCGGTAAAAGGAATAAAGCCCGCACCCGCCGGAATCGGGTATGATATAAGAAAATGGTATTATAAAAAAGGATTTACGTATTAATAAATAAATTTAATTAAGGAGATAATGAAATGAAAAATAAGGCGGTTTTGTCGCATTTAGACGAAAACGGAATGCCTAAAATGGTTGACGTGTCTGAAAAAAACGGCACGGTCAGAATAGCTTCCGCCCATGCAAAAGTTACTATGTCGGAAGAAGCTTTTAAACTTGCGACCGGCGGAGGAGGAAAAAAGGGAGACGTTTTCGGAACTGCAAAGATAGCCGGAATTATGGCGGCTAAAAAAACGTCGGAATTAATTCCTTTATGCCATCCTTTAAATATAGAAGGATGCGATATTTTGTTTAAAACGGACGAGAAAGAAAATTCTATCGATATAATATCCTCCGTTAAAATATCGGGAAAAACCGGCGTAGAAATGGAAAGCTTGACGGCCGTATCCGTAGCGGCGCTTACCGTTTACGATATGCTGAAGGCTGCGGATAAATCCATAGAAATATCTGATATTTACCTTATAAGCAAAGAAGGCGGAAAAAGCGGAACGTATAAAAGAAAGTAAAACCCTAAATCGGGATTTGGGTTAAAAAAATTTATTGCAAATTTTAAACGTTTATCCTATAATATCAAAAACCGTATTCTTATAATAAAAATCAATCGATTTAAACGGCGGGATGAAGTCTGCCGCCGCCAAGAATTGTTAAAATAATAGAGGTTATAAATGTTAAAACATGACGTTGTTATTGTCGGCGCCGGACTTGCGGGATTAAGGGCGGCCGTAGAACTTAGGAAAAAAGGCATAGATGTCGTAATAGTCAGCAAGGTTTATCCTACGCGTTCCCATTCGGGAGCGGCTCAAGGCGGAGTCAACGCCGCGTTTGACGAAAACGATTCATGGGAATCCCATTTTTTCGATACCGTAAAAGGCAGCGATTATCTCGGCGACCAGGATGCCATAGAAATACTGACGAGCGAAGCCCCCGGAAACATACTTGAACTTCAGAGCATGGGCGTCGTTTTTAACAGAAACGATAAAGGCGGCATAGCACAGAGGCCTTTCGGCGGACAAAGTTTCCCTCGTTCCTGCTACTATGCGGATGCCGTGGGACATATGATGCTGCACGGATTGTTCGACAACGTACTTAAATATAAAACCAAAATTTTGTATGAATATTTCGTTACAAGCCTGCTTACCGATAATGGAAAAGTCAGCGGCGTAGTGGCATACGATATTAAAAACGGAAAATTCGAGGGTATTGCCGCAAAGGCGGTTTTATTCGCTACCGGAGGTTACGGACAGGTTTATTCTTCCAATACCAATGCGTTAATAAATACCGGAGACGGCATGGCGATATCTATTAATGCCGGAGTTCCGCTGATGGATATGGAATTCGTACAGTTTCATCCAACTACGCTTAAAAGCACCGGAATATTGGTAACGGAGGGAGCAAGAGGAGAAGGCGCTTATCTGCTTAATTCGCTCGGCGTCCGCTTTATGTCTAAATATGCTCCTAAAGCTATGGAACTTGCGCCAAGAGACGTGGTTGCAAGAGCGGAGCAGACCGAAATAAACGAAGGCAGGGGCGTCGACGGAGCAATTCTTTTAGATATAAGGCATCTCGGCAAAGAAAGAATAATGGAAAGACTACCTCAGATTATGCAGTTATCTATAGATTTTGAAGGCGTTAATCCTATTCACGAGCCTATTCCTATTAGACCGGGCGCTCATTACTCTATGGGCGGAATTAAAACGGATTATAACGGAAGAACCGTAATAGAAGGTTACTATTCGGCAGGCGAGTCTGCCTGCGTCAGCGTCCACGGAGCAAACAGACTCGGCGGAAATTCCCTTCTCGATACGGTAGTATTCGGCAGAAGGGCGGGAATAGACATAGCCGAATATCTTAAATCTGCCGCCGGAGACAGAAAATTCGACGAATCGGCGATAAAAAGAGACGAAGAAAAATTCGAAAAATTAAAAAAATCGTCGGGAAAAGAAAGACACGGCCTTTTAAAATCCGAACTTCAGGAAGAGATGAGAGCGGACGTCGGGGTATTCAGGGAAGAAAATGCCATGAAAAAGGCTTTAGATAAAATAAGCGAACTCAAAGAACGCGCAAAAAATATAGGAATAGACGACAAATCGAAAACATTTAATACAGATATCGTAGAAGCATTCGAGTTTAGCAATATACTGCTTATAGCCGAAGTAATCGCTAGAGGAGCTATACTCAGGAAGGAATCGAGGGGAGCTCATTACAGGACGGATTTTCCGGAAAGAGACGATTCCAACTGGCTCAAACATACGCTTGCGACATTAGACGGAAACGGAAACATAAAATTCGATTTTTCCGAAGTTGCGATAACTAAATTTAAACCTCAGCCGAGGACGTATTAACGTATTAATAGCGAGGAAAAAATATAATGGAATTCAAGGTAAGAGCATACAGATTTAATCCGGAAACCGACGAAAAACCGTACTACAAAGAATATACGGTAGAAGACTATCCGGGTATGACGGTTTTAAACGCCTTAATAAAAATAAAATCGGAGCTTGACGGAACGCTCAGCTTTAGAAGGTCATGCAGAAGCGCTATCTGCGGTTCCTGCGCGATGAAAATAAACGGAATAACAAAGCTTGCATGTAAAACGCAGGTTAGTTTAGAAATCGATAAATTTGGAATACTTAACGTCGAACCACTTGCCAATATGCCCGTAATTCGCGATTTAATCGTCGATCAGGAGGTCTTTTTCGATAAAATAAAAGCTATAAAACCTTATCTGCTCGGACAGAGGGAAGACGAAGCGCATAACCGTTTCCACGCATTAAAAGAAGGCGAAAAAATCAGTCAGCCGGTTTACGATAAATCGGAGTTTAAAAATTTGACCGGAAACGAAGATACGCCAAACTGCATTTTATGCGAATGCTGTTATTCCGAATGCGGAGGAGTAGTCGGCAATAAAGACTATCTTGGACCTGCCGCTCTCGCTAAATTATACAGATATGCCGAAGATCCGAGAGATAACGATAAAAACGGTTCGCGTTTAGTAAACGGCTCTATGCCTAACGGTTTTTGGGACTGCGTTCACTGCCAGTCATGCGAACAGTTCTGCCCGAAAGGCATTTCTCCGGTAAAATCGATAGTAAGGCTGCATGAAAAATCGGTTAAAAATTCCATTACTTTTTCGTCAGGCTCAAAGCATGTGGTTTCTATAGCAAGATCTATAGGCGAAACGGGAAGGTTAGACGAAATAAAAGTTGCATTTGAATCCGGAGGCGTTACCGGGCTTTTAAACGATCTGCCCGTTGCGTTCGGCGCAGGCCTAAAGGGGAAGATACCGCCTTTCAGGCATAAATTAATAAAAGATATGGAAGATATTCGGCTTGCATATAAAGAGCTGGACTTGGAGGATAAATTATGATTACATATGCTTATTATCCGGGGTGCGTAGCTCAGGAAAGCGGCAAAGAACTCGATAACGCCACAAAATTTATTGCAGGCAAATTAGGCATAAATTTAATTCCTATGCCTGAGGCATCATGTTGCGGAGGCGGAGTTATCGACGGCTTCGATAAAAACTTAAAGCTTTTTATAAACGGAAGAACCCTTGCTTTGGCGGAAAAAGAAGGGCTCGATATAATGACTATATGCAACACCTGCACTCTGACTCTCAGCGAGGTAAACGAAGAACTTATAAATAATCCCGAATCATTAGAAAAAACAAACCAATATCTTGCTAAAATAGGTCTGAGATATACCGGAAAAGTTAAAGTGAAGCATATTTTATATGCCGTAAGAGACGACATAGGATTCGATAAATTAAAAGAAAAAGCGGTTAAAAGCCTGAAAGGAATAAAAATAGCCCCGTTTTACGGATGCCATATACTCAGGCCGTCAAGCGCAGTTAAGTTCGACGACGTGGAAAATCCTCAAGGATTTGAAGAGCTGATTAAGGCTCTGGGCGGCGAACCGGTATCTTATGTCAGAAGGACCAAATGCTGCGGATTTCAAACGATACTCGTAAACGAATCAACTTCTACTTCGCTTGCGGGCAACGCCATTTACGAGGCTCAGGAGAAAAATGCCGACGTCATGGTTACCCCTTGCCCTTTATGCCACTTAAGTTTAGATACTTATCAGACGGTTGCGGCAAAAAACATAAACAAAAAATTATCTCTGCCTATACTTCATTTGCCTCAGCTAATAGGCATAGCCTTAGGCGCCGATTATGCCGAAATGGGTTTTTCGAGGCATAACGTTTCGCTTAGGGGCGTAATGGCCAAAGTCAGGCAGAACGAAATATAATAAAAAAAATAAAAAGAGGAAGGTTAAAATGTCCGATACTATAAACGTAGTTCTTAAAGCACTTAAAGGTCTTTCGATTATCGCACAGGAAAAATTAGACGATTATGTCGATATATCGGATGAAGAGAGCAGGGAAGCGGCAGACCAGATTATCGAAACCGTTAAATATGAATCAGGCGTTATTTTTAAGTCTATAAAAGAAAAAGTCGCCGATATTCTGCTTGACGAAATGAATTTCGCTTCTACTTACGACGTAGAAGAGCTGACCAAAAAAATCCAAAAATTAGAAGCAAAGATAGAAGAGCTTACAAATAAAAAATAGCGGTAATCCCTTAATCTTAATCGGCGTCGTATTTTTTATATTCCATTACGACTTCGACGTTCGATTTTATACCGAATGCTTCTTTTATGCTGTTTCTTAAAAACTTTATATCCGTCATAGTAAATATTTTTCCTTTATTGCCCGTAAAAAATATAAAAGTAGGAATTTTTTCTCCTTCTTTTTGTACGCCGTAGCTTATGTATTTATAAATCCTGCCGCTGCGCGGCTCAGTTTTCGCGGTTTCGATGAATCTGTTTAAATCTTTCTTTTTTATTTTTACGCTTTTTGAATCGAATATTTCCATAGACATATCTAATATCTTGTTTAAATTTTTATTCGTCTTTGATGAAATATATACGAAAGGCATTCCGGAAAACTCTTTTAACTTATACTTAATTTCATTTTTTAACTGTACTGCGTTTTCCGGCAGTTTTTCTTTTAAATCCCACTTCGTAAATGCTATTATGACGGGTTTTTTTTCAAGCGTTATTCTTCTCAGTAATGACAGGTCTTCATGCGTAACATCCGAATTTATATCTATAAAAAGAACTACCACATCCGCCCTCTTTATTTGATTAAGGCTCTGTTTTTGGAAGGCTTCGGAATTTAAATCAAGTTTATTTTTTTTTCTGATGCCTGCAGTATCTACTAAAGTTATCGAACGCCCTTTATATCTGATATACGTGTCTATGGAATCGCGCGTGGTGCCGGGTTTGTCGTCGGTAAAAAGCAGGTCTTCTTTTAACAAGGTGTTTATATAAGTAGATTTTCCGCTGTTAGGTCTTCCGATTATGGCTATTTTAAAAGAATTTTCGTTTTCTTCGCCGGTTTTTTTAGGTTTTACCGGTTTTTTAATATTTATTTCTTCGGCTATTTTTTCGAGAATTTCATATATGCCCGTTCCTTTTTCCGCGCTTGCGGTTAAAACCGTTTTTATGCCGAGACCTATAAATTCGCTTTCCGCTCCGTTTGCATCCTTGGGAGAATCGACTTTATTTATTACCAAGATAATATTAGAGCCGTTTTTTTTAAGGCGTTTAAAAATCTCTTTGTCTTCCGGTAAAAACCCGCTTTTATAATCGACCGCAAATAAAATTAAGCCGGCTTTTTTTGAATATTCGAAAACTTTGTCCCTGATTTTTTTTTCTGTTTCGTTTGCGGGCGAGACGTTAAACCCTCCGCTGTCTGAAATAAAAAAATCCGTTCCGTTAAAGGATATTTTTTTTATATTTAAATCTAAAGTAGTACCGGCGATTTTAGACGACAAAGCCGAAGTTTTCCCCGTTATTTTATTAAATATCGTCGATTTTCCTACATTAGGCCTGCCGATTATAAGTACGAAAAAATCTTTACTTTTTATCATTTAGTTTCTCCATAAATTTCTTAATTGCAATTTTGGCTCCGTTTTGTTCAGCATCTTTTTTTGTATTGCCGCGCCCTAAAGCAAAAATCTCGTCGTCTATTTTAACGCATATCGTAAAAACGGCATTGTGGTCTGGACCTTCTTTGTTAATAGTAAAATATCGCGGCGTTCTGCCCGTTTCTTTTTGAACCATCTCCTGAAGCTCGGTTTTAAAATCTGAATTTTTTAAGATTTCTTCATCGATATCCGGAGTAACTTTTAAAATATGTTTTATAAGTATTTCTTTTGTTTTTTCAAAGGATGAGTCGAGAAATACCGCTCCGATCACGGCTTCGTAAACATTGCCGATTATTCTTTTATTTTTAGCTTTTAACTCTGCGGCGCCGTTATCGCGTTCTTTAATTATAAACTCGGAAATCTTAATATTTTGAGCTATATTATAAAGAGCATCCAGTCTTACGAGCGACGCCCGATATTTGGAAAGTTCTCCCTCGTTTAAATTTATGTAATTTTTATAAAGATATTCCGTTACTATAGCGCCTATAACCGCATCGCCGAGAAATTCCAATCTTTCATAGTTTTTCTCGGCGCTTACGGATTTATGCGTAAAAGCAAGGTTTATTAACGACCTGTCCTTAAACGAATATCCTATTCTTTTTTCAATGATATTATAATCCATTTCTTATATAAAAGCTTCAATTTCTACTGTTACTTCCGAAACCTCGTCTTTCCTAACGCGTCCGCCTATATTTATAATTTTTCCTTTAAATTCCGTTCCTTGAGTTAATTTAGGATTCCCCGATATTTTTGCTTTAATATAATTCGAACTTATCGCTTTATCGTCTGTAAGGCTGAGAAATTCTAAAGTTTTACCGCGAAATTTATTATGAAATTTTATTTTTTTTTTGAGAGAAATTTCTCTTATTATGCCGGTTCTTCTTTTAATTTCAGTCTCTTTAATTTTAGGTTTTAAAAAATAAGATACAGTTCCTTCTCTGTCGGAATAAGAAAAAGCATGTATATAATAGATAGGCAATTTTTCAATATTTTCCATCGTTTCGTAAAAATCGTTTTCGGTTTCACCCGGAAAGCCGCTTATTATGTCCGTTCCTATCGCGGCATCCGGCACCGATTCGCAAATTTTTTCCGTAATTTTTAAATAGTCGTTAAAAGAATAATTTCTTTTCATTAGCTTAAGTATTCGGTTGGAAGCGCTTTGGAGAGGTATATGAAAATGATTTCTGATTTTTCTAGAATCCGCAAAAATTTTAATCATTTCGTCGTCTATGTATATAGGGTCTATGGAGCTAATCCTTATTTTGACCCCGTTTTTTAGCTCTTCTGCGGCAATAAGCAGTTCTTTTAATCCGGAGCCGGATTTTTTGTCTTTATACGAGCCTATATTTACTCCGGTTAATATTATTTCGCTAAAACCTTGTCTGTCGAATTCTTCTATATAACGCAAAACTTTTTTTATGCCCAGCGACCATTTGACGGGTCTTGCTTTGGGTATTATGCAGTAAGAACATTCAAGTTCGCAGCCTTCCTGAATTTTCAAATAAGGTCTGGTTCGTTTTTGATTAAAAACCGAATTCGGAAATTCGTCTGCAGAATTTTTTATAAGCTCGGCTTTTTTTGCGTTATCCATAAGTTTTAAACCGTCGATGTCCAAAAATCTGTTTTTATTAATCTGAACCGAACATCCGGTAATAATCAAACGGCTTTCGGGATAGCGTTTTTTAATTTTTCTTACGGTTCTTTCGGTTTCAATATCCGCTTTGTCCGTAACGGTACAGGTATTTATCAAAAAGACGTCGATTTCCGGTTCGCCGTATTCTGCGGCGGAAATATTAAACCGTTTAAATATTTCGGAAAGCTGGCCTGATTCAAACTGGTTAAGTTTGCATCCCGAAGAAACGACGGCGCATTTAACGGTTTCCTTTTTGCCGTGCAGATTTTCTTTCCCGAACAGTTCCGCAATTATATTTTCCGTTATGGTCATGTTTTTCGTATATTTTAATTTATTATTCTATAATTCCGCCGCCTATAACTTTAATTCCGGAATAAAGTACGGCGGACTGTCCCGGAGTTATAAATTTAACTTTTTCGCCGAATTTTATTTTTACGGAGCCGTCTTCTAAAATACGGGCTTTACATCTATAATCAGGCGAAGAATATCTTATCTTTACGGAGGTTTTTATCTCTTCGAGCAAGTTTTTATATTCGGGGTTAATAAAATTAAAATTTTTAACCGTCAAAGAATCGGACATACAGTCTTCCATATTTCCGACGAAAATTTCATTATTTTCCGCCGAAATATTAACTACGTATAGAGGATTTTTAGAAGAAACTCCGAGCCTTTTCCTCTGCCCTACGGTGTAGTTAAAAATACCGCTATGTTCCCCTATTATTTCCCCTCTTAAATTTTTAATAAACCCCTTTTTTAAGCATATCGCCGAATGCTTTTTAATGAATCCTGCATAATCTTTATCCGGAACGAAGCATATTTCTACGCTGTCTTTTTTGCCGGAAATATCGGTAAATCCGGCATCCGAAGCTATCCTGCGCGTCTGCATTTTATTCATATTGCCTACCGGAAACATTATGCTTTTAAGGTTTTCCTGCGAAAGGCCGTAAAGAACGTAAGACTGGTCCTTAGATAAATCTTTAGATTTAAGGAGAAAATAGCGTCCGTCCGTATCTGCCGTTATTCTTGCATAATGTCCCGTAGCCAGAAAATCTGCGCCGAGTTCTTTTGCTCTTTTAATCAGCAGGTCAAACTTCATA
This sequence comes from bacterium, assembly GCA_021784835.1. Next base: position 1,994 of record JAJYHI010000047.1, on the reverse strand, counting down.
ACGCAGTTGCATACGATACAGGGATTAGGCGTTTTTCCGTTTAAATATTCCGTGACGAACCGGTCTATTACTTCGGTTTTAAATTCATTTTCTAGATTTACGACGAAATGGGGTATACCGAGTTTTACGCAAACCCTTTTTGCCGAAATTATATCGTCCGTGCTGCAACAGGTTTTTAAAGTTCCGGAGGACGCATCTTCCGAAACGAGATGCATAGAAACGCCGATTACCGAGTAGCCCCTTTTTTTAAGAATTATAGCGCTTACCGAGCTGTCGACGCCGCCCGACATTGCTACTGCGACGGTTTTATTGGATTTAATAAGCATAATAATATAAATACATATTTAATCCTGCATTGAAAAAGGTGTCATGAAAAAGGTGTCGTCATGAAAAAGGTGTCAGATTAATTTTACGCAAAATCTTTTATCGTTAATTGCCTCTTTTCGTTTACGTAAAATAAAATCTGACACCTTTTTCATTTTTCATGCATAAAATAAAATCTGACACCTTTTTCATGGACAGTTTTATAGTCATTATAACACATTCAATAGGTTTTTGTTCTATTGCAGGATGAAAATATACTTTGAAATCAACCGCCCGTCCGCAATTTTAACACGCCCTTTTTAATAGCGCTTACGGCATAATCTATATCGTCTTCCGTAGTATATCTTCCTATGCTGAATCTTATAGCCGATTCTATTCTTTTTGCGTCGTATCCGTGAGCCTTTAATACGTGAGACAGCGAAACCGTTCCGGCATTGCAGGCGGAACCGGCTGAAGCGCTTATTCCGTAAAGGTCGAGATTAAACAGAAGGGTTTCAGATTTGACGCCGTCGAAAGAAACATTCAAGGTATTTTTCAGCCTGTTTACGGGATTTCCGTTAAGCTTTATGCCTTCTATGCCGTAAAAAAGTTTGTCGTGAAAAATGCTTCCAAGCGAATTAATTCTCGCCGCTTCTTCGTTCATGATATTTTTTAATATGCTCATGCCTTTCGCTATAGAAACTATACCCGCTATATTTTCCGTACCGGCTCTTAAGCCTCGCTCCTGATGACCGCCGTGGATAATAGGCTCTATATTTACCCCCTTTTTTACATATAGAGCGCCGCATCCTTTTAAAGCATAAAATTTATGTCCCGAAAAACTGCACATATCCAAAGGAACGTCTTTTAAGCTGAAATGCGCTTTGCCTATAACTTGAACTAAGTCGCTGTGGCAGATAACGTCTTCCTTAATTTTTTTAACTTCTTCAAAAATTTGTTTAATCGGGAAAAGCGTACCGGTTTCGTTATTTGCCCCCATAATAGAAACCAACGAGGTATTTTCCCTTATAGCTCCGGTTATTTCCTCGATATCGATCATGCCGAATTCGTTTACTCCGACATAAGTAGTTTCTATGCCTATAGATTCCAAAAATTTAAAGGTGTTTAATACAGCATGGTGTTCAACAGTGGAAGTTATAATATGCGGAACTTTTTTTTTATTGTTTTTCATATAAGCGTAAACGGAACCCGTTATCGCAAGGTTAATGGATTCCGAACCCGAAGACGTAAAAATAACTTCTCCTGAATTTCCGGCATCCAGAAAAGATTTGACTAAATCGCGGGAGTCTTCTATCAGTATTCTTGCGGCGCGTCCTTCTTCATAAACCGAAGACGGATTGCCCTGATAATTTTTAAGGGTATTTACTACTTCTTCAAGAACCGCAGGGTCCACAGGAGTAGTCGCATTATAGTCTAAATAAATTCTCGGCATATATTTCCGTTATTTAATTTTGGCGCTATTTTCTATTTTGTTACGGTGCCGGAATTGAATTCCGGCACTATGTTCTATTAGATGTATTAGATGTATTAGATGATGACAGTTTTTGTTTATATTCGTCTATTACGTCTTGTATAGTTATGGAATTAAGTAATTCGGTGATTTTCTTCGATACGGAATTCCACATATCGAAAGCTAAACAAAACGATTTTCTGCCGCATTCTTTTTTTGC
>JAJYHI010000006.1 GCA_021784835.1 bacterium | reverse complement strand
GGACTTAAAACAGATATAAGCAGGCATGTAACATTGCAGGTCAGTTACAGAAGGCAGTTCGGGCATGACGTTATTATGAATTCGTTCTGGGGAAATATGACGGTCAGGTGGCGATGAACGGCAAAAAACAAATAACAGGGGGCGAATAAATCCGCCCCCTGTTATTCCATTATTATTGAAAAAATAAACTTAAAAATAAACTTGATTATATAAATAATATATATTATACTTATTAATGCTTATTATAATAAGCAAAAAAATATATAAATAGTTTATTCTAATCAGTATTGTTATTTTATATGAATACATTCCAAGGAGGCTTAATATCTTTAAATATTTAATAAATATTAATGAATAAATAATTATGTCTATGCCGGATTTTACGGAAAATATAGAAAATATAGTCAGATTTCATACGAGCGTAATTAATTATGCGCCGGTATCGTTTAAAAGGTATTTATATAATAAAATCGATTTTAATGAAAGACTTATCGGTATAGTAGGGCAAAGGGGGGTCGGGAAATCCACCTTAATGCTTCAGTATATAAAAAATAATTTTGCAAGCCCGGACGAAGCGCTTTATATATCCTTAGACAATCCTATCGCCGCAGGCATTAATCTTACTCTTTTTGCAGAAGAATTTGCCGCTAAAAACGGAAAACTTCTCGTTCTTGACGAAGTTCATAAATATCGTGATTTTTATGCTCACATAAAGGCTATATACGATTCTTTCAAGGAATTAAAAATAATATTTTCAGGAAGCAGCGAACTCCATCTTAAGAAAGGCAGTACCGATTTATCGAGAAGAGCTTTAGTGTATAATATGGGCGGACTGTCGTTCAGGGAGTTTATAAACTTCGAAACGGGACTTAACTTTCAGCCTGTCGGTCTTGAAGATATAATTAAGAATCATTACGATATATCGGTAAACGTTATCTCTAAAATTAAGCCTTTATATTATTTTAAAAAATATTTGGAACACGGTTACTATCCGTTTTACAAAGAGGGGAAAAGCGGCGGCTATCTCGTTAAACTGTATAGCCTCATAAACGAAGTGCTGGAAGGCGATATGGTAATTTTAGGACTCATACATCCGGCGCATGTTTATAAAATAAAAAAACTTTTAGAACTTCTGTGCGAATCCCAACCTTTTAAAGTTAATATCGAAAAACTTGCTTCTTCTTCTGAAATCGACAGAAATACAGCCTATAAATATTTAAAAAACTTACACGAATCTAACTTAATTATAGCTATGCGCCAGAAAGCAAAAGGCTACGGTATAATGACCAAGCCCGACAAGCTATATCTAAATAATTCAAATCTCGCTTATGCGCTTTGCAGTAATTATGATATCGGAACAATAAGAGAGATTTTTTTTGCAAATCAGGTTTTATCGCTTTATAAAGTAAACGTCCATAAAACTTGCGATTTTATAGTAAATGACAAATATGTTTTTGAAGTAGGAGGCAAAAATAAAGATTTTTCGCAAACTAAAGACATAAAAATACAAGAAAATTCTTTTATCGCCGCAGACGGAATAGAAACCGGTTATAAAAGAAAAATACCTCTATGGTTATTCGGGTTTTTGTATTAAAATATCAATAAATGCATAAATTATTTAAATAATTTATGCATTTTCATTTATCTTAAAAATTAATTTATAATCGGTGAAAAGTTAATTTTTCGTTCGGTGTTTTATGCACTTTTCGTTCGGTGTTTTAATTAATTTTAAATCGGCATGCAACTTAAGGTAAAATTGCAAAAAGGAGGTGAAAAGTATTTTTGTGCGTTTTGTTCAAGAGATTAAATTTATGGGGTCAAATTTAAATGCGTAGAGGGGTCAAATCTCTTGACAAACAACAGGTGTAATAACCATAATAGGCGGAATTATCGTAATTCTTTCCGGACGCAGTACTGTAGGATTAGTAGAAGTTATAAGCACATTAGCTGTTCTGGTAGGTGTTTATATAGGGGAAAAGGCAGTTGCAAAATCTAAAAAGAAAAAGAACGAATAAAATAGCTTATACAACGAAATTTTTTTTGCACTACCGAGAAATCTTATAGGCGGACATATTCTTTCGGGTTTTGTAGGAGTCGCAAAAAAATATAAAGATATAGATATTGTTTCCTGGCGAAACATTCATAATATTTTTGCGCAGTATTAAATATAGACTGCTAAATTATTTCCGATTACTCAGGCAGGAGTAGGAATACGGAGGCAGACGTTTTTAATGAAATAAAAGGATAATAGGTTATAATGAAGCGTAATTGCAGTAACAAAGGAGACGCAAACGCCTAAAAGAATAGTATTTTTATGCCATATCTTAAAATTAACCGAATTTACTCGACTATTAACCATTTCCACAAAGGAACGATATAAATCTTTTTGCCGTTAACGTCTAGAGGAGAAATAGGAAACAATCTGTCGTCTTCAAAATTTATATATGTAATATTCCTGGTATCGATTCTTACCCTTAATCTGTTAATTAATGAATAAAGCGCAAAAGTTTTCCCGCTTCTTCCGACGCCTATTAGCGATACTATTTTATTTAAATTATTAACGTCTCCTTTTTCCGATAAATAAATATCGATATCTCTTTCGAAAACGTTTTCTATTTTATGTTCGTGAAAATCTACAATAATTTTTTTAAAAAGCTCTTTTGTTTGCATAAAAGTATATCGACTGAAGATTTTATGGCGTCGTCGATTAATAATATGTTAATTTTAGGCGCTTAATTTTCTAATTTATATCCCTGAATATAAGTTCATATTATACTATTTTTATCCTTATGTAAAGGGATAAATAAATTTTCTGTTTTACAATAATTTGAGGGTGACTTTCAAGTTTCTAACGGTGATTTAAGGTAATAATATAAATAATTGAAACCAAGGAGATTAATAGATGCTGTCAACTATTTTGTGTAAATTTGATAAAACGGCAACGACGGATGCGCCGCTCATAGCGGAGTTGAAGCTTACGACAACTCCATTATTTTAGCATTTTATGATATTCTTACGTATCGGACTATACCGGTATGCCTTCTACCGCCGTTATAGCAAGCACGGGAGTTAAGCTTCACGCCGATATAGCGGGGTACTTGGACTTAAGGTTCGCTTTAGGCTGGAGGTTAAGGCATATGCCTTACGGCTCTTACGGCAAGGGGCTATTCGAAGACATAGTAGTAACGGTGGGGTTTTAAACATTTTTAAAAGATTTTGAAATAAAAGAATAATAGGTTATAATAAAACGTAACCTCAGTAAAGTAAATATTTAAACTTACAGAAAGAAGTTATAAATGCCTAAAAGAATAATATTTTTATTATTGCCGCTTATTAATAAAAATATGTTATTATTATATAATAATACATAATAAATCGGAAAAATACCGATTAAATATGTAAAATAAATTTAATAAATTATATTATAAGTATTT
>JAJYHI010000133.1 GCA_021784835.1 bacterium | reverse complement strand
ATAAAACTAAACTTTAATCGGATGATTATTAATTTATTAATAATATAACATTATAAAAATTTTTATTCAAGCGGTAACTATACTATAGCCTTAATCCTGAATTAGAAAAAGGTGTCAGATTAATTTTACGCAATATCTTTTATAGCTAATGATTTCTTTTCGTATGCGTAAAATAAAATCTGACACCTTTTTCTCACATTTTTCTAAGTATTATGACATATTCGGAATATTTTTTATTGTTCTTTGGAAAGACTAAAGTATTATTACAATAACCGTCTTTATCCTGCAATATAATTCTCAATCCGCGCACAACTTGACTATTTTAACAAAATCCGTAGAACCAGGCTCGCCTATTGGAACGCCTCCGGTGATTACGGCATAATCTGGGCATTTATGCCCCGACTTCTTAATTTCATTTTTAATTAAATCTATTACGTCCTGCAAGTCTATATTTTTATCGGTTATATTTTTCATAGTTATGCAGGAAACTCCGTAGTTTAACGACAGCCTTCTTTTTGCGGAATCATCCGGCACTACCGCCACAATGGGAACCGGAGGTTTAAATGAGGATATTAAATTGGCGGTGTAACCCGACCTGGTTATTGCCGCTATAATGCAATTATCTAATAACCCCGATGCCGTCGATGCCGTTTCTGCTATTATATCGGAAATATCGTCGGCGTTTTTTTTAATTTTAACCTTATCGTCACACTCTATACTGCGGCGTTCTAAATATCCGATGCCTATGCCGCCGTCATGCCTCAAGTACGACGCACGCGATTTATAACCGCTATAACCGCCTCCGGAAAACATCCTGCTTTTTTCGGTAGCCTTTATAATCTTAGACATATAAGCAACCGTTTCGTCGGGATATTTTCCTATAGCCGTTTCTTCGGAAAGCATTACGGCGTCCGTTCCGTCAAAAATAGCGTTGGAAATATCGGTAACCTCGGCTCTCGTAGGCGTCTCGTTTTCAACCATGGACAAAAGCATCTGCGTTGCCGTTATAACCGGTTTTTTATAGAGATTGGCGACGTATATAATCCTCTTTTGTTCTATAGGTATATTTTCTATGGGTGCTTCTACTCCAAGGTCTCCCCTTGCAACCATTAAAGCATCTGCGGCGGCTGCTATTTTATCGATATTTTTAACGGCTTCCATTTTTTCTATTTTGGCTATTATTAAAAATTTTTTTGACGGATATTCGTCTTTGAGCAATTTCTTTACCGACGTTATATCTTCGGAACTTCTTACGAAAGATATTGCAAACATATCTGCGCCGTATTCGGCTCCGAATTTTAAAAATTTTTTATCGTTTTCCGTAACGGACGGAATGCTGAGTTTTGAATCGGGAAAATTTATTCCCTTTTCAGCTTTTAAAACGCCTTTTGTCAGAATTTCGGCTTCAAGTTCGTTAAGATTTAACTTTTTTACTATTTTCAGCTTTATTTTGCCGTCGTCTATATACACCAAATTTTTAGGTTTTATATCGTCGCAGAGATAAGGATAATCTATATAAATTTTTCGTTCGTCGGAAACCGTATATTTATTCGTTAAAATTATAGCATTTCCTTTTTGCAGATTAATTGAATCTTTATTTAATTTTCCGGTTCTTATTTTCGGCCCCGGCAAATCGATTAAAATTGCGGTATTTTCGGATACCGACCTTATTTTTTTAATCGCCTCGGCAAAATAATTTTCGTCTCCATGGGAAAAATTCAGCCTTATTACGTCCGCTCCGTTTTTTATAAGCTTTTCTATCATCTTTTTCCCGTCGCTGGCAGGACCTAACGTAGCCACGATTTTAACTTTTTTACCGTATATATTTATCATTTTAATTTTTTATTTTATCTATTTTTTTAACTACTTTTTAATTTAACGTTTTATTAATTTAGCATTGCTCGTAATGATTATACCAGATAAAATAACATCCCGCAAATTACTATACCAAGTCGTATCTTTACAAAAATAACATAAAAATATAAAATATTGACTATGATAAATCTTTATAATCCGCAAAATTTTACGTCCTTATTCTCTATCTTGCTTACCGCTTTTCTTCTCGGAATAATACACGGATTTACCCCGGACGAGCATACATGGCCTATTACTTTCAGTTATTCTATAGGCAGTTACAGCACTAAAGGCGGATTTAAAACCGGACTTCTTTTTTCGCTTGCCTTCACGTTCCAGAGGGCAGTCGCATCCGAACTTGCATTTTTCGCGCTTGGAAAAATTTTAACCAAACCCGATGTAATTCCTGTCGTATATATATTCGTAGGAATAGTTATGTCTTTTGCAGGAGCTTACGTAATAGGACTCGGCGAAAATTTCGAACTATTCGAAAAATTGGAAAAAATATTTATCAAGTTTTTGAAAATTAAAACGTTAAAAGATGAACATTCCGAAAACCCCGACGGAAAATCAAAGCCCATACCAATATATATGGTTCTTTTGCATGGATTTATCGCCGGATGGGGAACGGGAGCATTTGCGATAATAGTTTATACCGTCCTCGCTCCAAAAATGCCTAACGAATATACGGGTTTTCTGCCTGGACTTCTGTTCGGCCTCGGAACTATGGCGACGCAGATAATAATAGGCATGTTTGCGGGAAGATTTATGGAAAAACTTAAAATCCCTAAGAAAGGCATTCAGTACATCGCGAGAAGAACGTCCGGCATGACTCTTTTTTGGGGCGGATTTGCATTCGTTCTTGCGGCGGTAATGGAATTAACTTTCCCGAAACTTATACAGTGGGGATTTATAACTCCGATAAAAGTTCACAACCTTCACAATCTCGGAGTAGGATTCTTTCTGGTTATTTTTATAATTTTATTTATATTAACGATATCTTTTGTTAAATCGTTAATATACGTAAAAAATAACGGCTCTCAATTTATTTAATTAATCTTTTATACATTAAATCTTTTTTATTTATTTTTTTATTTTTCAAAAATATCTTTATTATAAATCGCAAAATATTTCTTAACTCTTTTATAATATCCGTAGTAAAAATCGGAAAACAGACGGTTGGTGCTTTCATTTGCGTTAAGTTTAAATTTGACTTTTCCGTTTTCGGTTTTCGTAAAACTTAATGTCCGATAAGCTAAAGTAGGACCGACGTTGTAAGCAAAAAGGGCAAGCTTTAAATTTTTAAACTCATATAACAAACTCAATAAATATCTTGCTCCTATTTTAATATTCAAAGAAGGATTATACAGGTAATTTACGGGAAGATATTCTATATATTTAGTATTATAATTATACTTTTTGGATTTTATTCCGTATTTCTTAATTAAATACAGTCCGGTTAAGGGCTTAATCTGCATAAGACCGACGGCGCCTACGTCTGAATAGGAAAAATTGTTAAAAGAACTTTCCACTCTGATAACCGCCAGAATAAGAGCGGGATTTATTTTATATTTTTCTCCCAAGTTAAAAATAAGGTTCGACACCTTCTTTTCTTCGGATACCGGCAGTCCGGAATTAAAAGATTTAATAATCTTAAAAACTCTTATTTTTTCGTAATCGATGTGTATTTTTTGTTTAAGAATTTTCACGTCCTGCCGTTCTTTCACGTAGCCGTAGTACATAGGCATAACATAAAAATAAGATAAAAAAGCCGCCGAAATTAGCACCGAAAGAAGTAAAAAATACGGCAGATAATATTTAAATTTAATTTCAGCGATTAAATTTCTTAATCCGTTTTTTAATTTCAATAATATTTTTATAATTTTTTTCAAAATTCACTCCAAAATCAATAAAATTTATATAAAAAATATATATTTTATGCATAAATAAATAGCTTTAAACTATTTTATTATAAAAATATACCATAAACGAAATATAAAAGTCAAATTTAGCTATTTTTTTCTCTTTTTTAACTCTAAAACCGCCGTTTTTCTTAAAATAATCCGTAAAAAATAATTTTCTTTTATGTTAACGTAAAAAAGATTTTCTTGCCATTTATTTTAAAAAATGATAATTTATAAATATCGGCCTTTTTATTTTATAAATTTATGAACTCTTGTCACATTTAATTATGTTTTAGGATTTAAAATCAATTTTAACGTTTAATTTAATTAAGGAGAAAAAAAAATGGCTGATCAGACAAAAATGGCTATCATTTCTATTCACGGAACGCTGGATATGGCATACCCTCCGCTTATCCTGGCATCTACCGCGGCGACGCTGGATATCGAAACTGCAATATTTTTTACTTTTTACGGATTGCAGATACTCAAAAAAGATGCAGGAGATTCTTTGAAAGTCGCTCCGCTTGGAAATCCTGCCATGCCTATGCCGGTTCCAAATATTATAGGCGCTCTCCCGGGCATGACGGCAATGGCTACTTCTATGATGAAATCCATGATTAAGAAAAATGGCGTAGCATCGGTTCCCGAACTCATATCGTTATGCCAAGAAACAGGAGTAAGGCTTATTGCATGCCAGATGACGATGGATCTTTTCGGCTTTAAAAAGGAAGATATGATAGACGGGTTAGAATATGCAGGCGCCGCTACTTTCATGGAATATGCCGCTAACTCGCAAATCCATCTTGCTTTTTAATTTTTAAACCGCAGAAAGCGCAAATAAAAAGCCTAAAATCAAACAGTCAAATTCCACGGCTCCCGAAATTATGCGGGAGCCTCTATTTGTCAATTTTTATTGACATCATCGCTTAAATTAATTATAATATAAAAAGGATATTATATATGTGTATATATAAATATTCCTATATAATTAATTTTTAATGGTATCAGCACAAAACTACTATGAATGAAATTAATATCGGAGAAGAATATAAAACCGAAGCCGAACTTTTAAAAACGCTCGGACACCCTATAAGGCTTAAAATAATTGAGGTGCTTGTAAGCAATAAATCCTGCGTTAAAAATATTTGGGAATCTTTGGGAATTTCTCAGGCGACGGTTTCTCAGCACCTTATATCCCTTAAAAATAAAGGCATAGTAAGCTGCAAAAGGGACGGCGTCATGATGTGCTACGAACTTAACGACAAAAGAATCGAAAAAATATTTAAAGACCTTAAAGAATTCGGAAATCACGACAAAAACATTCCAAAAAAAGAAAAATCTATATTATTAAATTTACCTAAATAAAATAAAAAAATAAAATTAATATATAAATACTTAATCCGATAAATATATGATTATGTATATATATGAATATGAATAAAATATATAAAAGCAAAAAAATTATTTTTACCGCTTTTTTGTCGGTTGCACTGCTTATACAGTTAATGCCGTCAAAATTTTCAAAAAAAGCGTTTGCCTTTAAAGCGGCTATAAAACCGGACATATCTATAAAACAGGCGTTTATATACGCGTTAAAATACAATAAAATGCTAAGATTGGAAAAAATTAAACTTAACGGCGCAGGATATGAGAAAAATGAAGCTATGAGCGGTTTTTTTCCAAAAATTAATTTCGACGAAATTTATATGAATACAAACAACCCTTTATATGCTTTCGGAAACGTTTTGAATCAGAGAATATTAACAGACCGTAACGTTCAATCGTATTTCAGCCCTAGTTTTTTAAATAATCCTGGAATGATACATAATTATGAATCGGAGTTTTCTATAGAACAGCCCATATTTATGGGCGGAGAAATATACTTTGGATATAAAAGGGCTCAGCTTCATATGCAGTCTGTAAAAAAAGGTTTAAGCGAAGCAAAACAGGAAGTTTTATACGGCGTAGCAAAGGCATATTATTCCGTTATACTTGCTAAAAAATACGTCAACCTGATGAAAAGCATGCTGAAAACGGCGGAAAATTATAAAACGCTTTCCGAAAATTTATTTAAAGCAGGCCAGGTAGTATCTTCCGACGTATTAAGGGCAAAAGTAGAAGCCGCAAAAATGAAGGAAAAACTCGCATCAGCCGAAAAAAATTACAGGCTGGCAAAATATTTTTTAAATATAACGATTGGACTTCCTATAAGTTCTAACTATGTAATTACAAGCAAGCTAAAAAACAGGCCGTTAAGAAAAACCATCAGTATTTCATCTATGCAAAAAACTGCATTTAGAGAAAGACCGGATTATAAAGCCCTCCTTCTTAACAAAAAAAATATGGCGCTCGGCGTCAAATCGGCTTACGGAAAATTTTTACCGAAATTAGTCGCGGGATACGACTATTTCAGCAACGGACCGGCTATACATCCGGACGATTCATACAGTTATGCTTTTACCGTTATGCTGCATTTCAATATTTTTTCTGGGCTTTACGACTATAATAATCTGCAGAAATCTAAAAGTTCATACAACGAAATGCTTGAATATCGAGGGCTTTTAAGGGATAAAATTAAAATGCAGGTTAGAAAAGCATATCTGCAGTATAAAACAGACTTGATCAACACCGGCGTCGCCAAGCTTGCCGCATTAAATGCCAAGCAAACGCTTAAAATTACGACTAACAGATACAAAGCAGGAATGACGACTTTAATTAATTTGGACAGGACGCTCGACGAATTAAAAGCTGCTAAATTAAATTATCTAAACACTTTGTACAAACTTAATACAGATAAATATTATATAAAGCTCGTTACCGGAACGCTGTAACTACAAATATTCAATATAATTATAATACTTTAATTCTGCAATAGAACAACAAAAAACTCTTGAATATGTTATAATGATTAGAAAAATGCGCAAGAAACAAGAAAAAGGTGTCATATTTTATTTTACGCATACGAAAAGATACAATTAACGATAAAAGATATTGCGTAAAATTAATCTGACACCTTTTTCTTCAGGATTAAGGAAAAAGAAATACTCGCAATAACGTCATAAATATGGTATAATACTTATAAAGTAAATTATAATGGGACTGCGAATTAAAAAGTTATAAAAGGAGGTAAACAGTTATTATGCCGATATATGAATATGAATGCAAAAAATGCGGAAAAATATTTGAAGTCTATCAAAGACTAAGCGACAAAGCCGAGGACATAAAATGTCCGATATGCGGAGCGGAAAAACCTGTCAAAAGAGTCAGCTCATTCAGCAGTTGCGGAAGCGGATACGGTTCAGCAGGCTACGGATCATCATCCGGCGGTTCGTGCGGAGGCGGCGGATACAGCAGCGGTTTCGGCTGAGCATAAAAACGGGCGGTTCGTCCGATTTAAATTTTATAAAATAAGTGACGAAAAAGTAAAAAGCAGTATAAATTTAAGCCTAAAAAGACAAAAGTTTATGTCTTTTTAGGCTTTTTTATTCTAAGACTATTTTAAAAAAGGCAAACCAATAACGGAACGGCAAACGCAGTCGGGAGTAAGAGAATAAATAGAAAAAGGTGTCAGATTTTGTTTTACGCATACGAAAAGGAACAATTAACGATTAAAGATGTTGCGTAAAATTAATCTGACACCTTTTTCGACGACACGATTATTACCGATTATTATCTCGCTAAATCAGCAAACGCAGTCGGGAGTAGGAGAATAAATAAATCTGACCCCTTTAAAAAATAAGCTGCTTGACTCTTGAGTATAAAGCATCGAGACTGTCGAAGGTTTCTTTTGAGGAGTCTTTCTTTATTTCGAGTTCGTATTTGTTTTCCTTGACGGTTCTGTTTCCTATGACTATCTTGAAAGGAATTCCGATAAGGTCGATATCTTTAAGTTTAATGCCGGCGGACAGTTTTCTGTCGTCGTAAAGTACGTCTGCCCCCATAGAGGTTAAATCTCCGTAAATTTTTTCGGAAATTTCCGTAATCTTTTCGTCGTTAACGTTAAGATTGACGACTGCTAAAGCAAAAGGACTTACGGAAACGGGAAGATTGATGCCGTTTTCATCGGCAAATACCTCAATGAGTGTCTGTAAAGTTCTGCCGACGCCGATACCGTAACAGCCCATGACGAAATATTTAGACTCGCCTTTTTCGTCAAGAAATTTTGCGCTTAAAACTTTTGAATATTTTTCTCCGAGTTTAAATATATGACCAAGTTCAATGGCATTTTTTATGCCTAATATTCCCTGACATTTCACGCACTTATCGCCTGCCTGCACGCTTCTTATGTCCGCAACTATATCAAAATTAAAATCGCGTCCGGGTTTAACGTTTGCCATATGCCAGTCTTTTTCGTTGGCGCCGGTAATCCAGTATTCCGAATTATTAATCTCCTCGTCTATTACTATAAGTATATTGCCGCCGTCACCTGCATTAATATCCGCCGCATCGTCATTGCCGGTATTGCCGTTAGCATTGACGCCTGTATGGCCGTTTTGCTTTTTTAAACCGAAAGGTCCGGCAAAACCGCAAGGCGCTCCCGTTATTTTTTCAACGTCCTGCTCTTTTGCAAGAAACAGATTTTTAATTTTTACAGCTTTTTTTAGTTTGCGTTCGTTTATGTCCCTGTCGCCCCTTACCAACGCCGCAATAAAACCTATTTCAGATTCATATATTATCGTCTTGGCAAAACAGGTTTTGTCCACTTTAAGGTATTCCGCCACCTCTTCAACCGATTTTTTATCCGGAGTAGAAAGTTTGGTCATTCTCGGCTGTCTGCAAGATTCAAGCGGGCCGTTATAATCGGAAACCGATTCCGCTTCGTCGATTGAAGCCGCATAGCCGCAATTATTGCATATTACTATTTTGTCTTCCCCGTATTCGGAAAAAACCATAAGCTCTTCGGAATAATTTCCTCCGATTTCACCTGCCTCGGCTTTAATAAATTTAAAATCGAACCCTAATCTTTTGAATATATTTTCATACGCATGCTTCATTTTTTTATAGCTTTCGTCTAATCCCTTTTCGTCGGCATCGAAACTGTAAGCATCCTTCATAATAAACTCTTTTGCGCGCATAAGACCGAATCTCGGACGCATCTCGTCCCTGAATTTAAGATGAATCTGATAAAGAGTTAAGGGAAGTTCCTTGTACGACTTCACGTTTTTTTTAACCAAATCCGTAATTACCTCTTCATAAGTAGGAGCTAAGCAAAAATCTCTGTCCTGCCTGTCTTTAAAACGCAGAAGTTCTTTGCCGTAATCTTCATCCCTTCCCGATTCTTTCCATATTTCCAGCGGCTGAACGAAAGGCATGGATAGTTCTACCGCGCCGGCCTCATTCATCTCCTGCCTTATTATATTTTCTAATTTGCGCAGGCTCTTCAAACCGAGAGGCAGGTATGTATATATTCCGCCGGACAACTGCCTTACGTAACCTGCCCTTAGCAGCAGTTTGTGGCTTTTAAGAACGGCTTCTTTAGGGTCTTCTTTTAAAGAAGGAATAAAAAAATGTGAATATCGCACTATAAGACTCCTTTATATTTTATATTTAGTTTTAGATTTAAAATTATCTTATTTAATGAATAATTAACGTTTTCTTTGCAATTTATTTAGTTTATTAATTTTTTAAATCGTCGTCGTCGTTATAATCTATTTTTTCGCCCGTTATGTTTTCTATCCGGCTTATTAACGCTTTTAATATCTCTTTATTATCAAATTTTCCTATAATCTTTCCTTTTGAAAACAAAACGGATTTTCCCCTGCCTCCGGCAATTCCGACGTCGGCATGTTTTGATTCGCCGGGTCCGTTTACAGCGCACCCCATTATCGCTACCTTTATGTCGGATTTTATTTTAGCGGAAATCTTCTCGAATTTTTTAGCTATGTTTACTATGTCTATTTCCGTTCTGGCGCACGTCGGACAGGACATAAGCTGAACCCCGCCCCGCCTTAAACCTAAATCCCTAAGTATATTATATCCGGCGATAACTTCCATAACAGGGTCGTCGCTTAGCGACACCCTTATCGTATCTCCCAACCCTTCATAAAGCAGTATGCCGAGTCCTACTCCCGATTTTATCGCTCCGGAAAATACCGTTCCCGCTTCTGTTATACCTATATGAAACGGATAATCTACTTTTTCGGCTAAAAGTTTATAACCTC
Source organism: bacterium (assembly GCA_021784835.1). The sequence continues at coordinate 6,403 of JAJYHI010000133.1, read as the reverse complement.
TTACCGTAGTTAAAACATCGGTCGATTTTAAAGAAATCTTTATATCGTAAAACGATTCGTCTTCCAATATTTTAATATGTTTCAAACCGCTTTCGACCATTGCGGCGGCAAAGTCTCCTCCGTTTTTATCAAGCACGCCTTTTTCTAAAGACCCTGAATTAACGCCTATTCTTATCGGCACGTTTTTATCTTTGCAGGCGCTTACGACCTCTTTAACTTTTTGCCTGCCGCCTATATTTCCCGGATTTATTCTTAAACCTGCAGCGCCGGCTTCCAGCGACGCAAGCGCAAGCCTGTGGTCGAAATGAATATCGGCGATTATCGGAATGCTTACGTTTTTTATAATTTCCTTAAGCGATTCTGAGGCTAAAGCCGTATTTACCGACACCCTTGCTATTTCGCAGTTATAACTTTCTAAATTTTTTATCTGTTTTACGGTGGCGGCGGAATCCTCCGTGAGCGTATTAGTCATCGACTGCACGCTGACAGGCGCTTCGGAACCGACTGCAACGCCGCCTATTTTTATCGTCCGAGTCGGTCTTCTTTTTATCATTTATAATTTTTCCATGAATTTACGCGTTATTTTACAGTTTTATTTTACAGTTTTTTAATTTTGATTTATATATTATAATATATCGGATAGAAAAAAATAACTATAATTTATAATAAACAGGATTAATATTCATATTATGTTTGAATTTTTAAGAGACAAAGTTTATACGATAGACGGCGATAAAGTAAGACTTTTGTCTATAATTCTATCCCTCATAATAATACTGGCGTCTTATTTAATATCGTTTTTATTTGCCTATATCATCAAAAAAGAGTTCAGAAAAAACAGGACTATAAACAAATCGTTCGTAAAAACCGTAATCAGGTTTATTAAGTATATAATTTTAATTATCGGCTTTTTTATAGCATTTCAGGTTTTAGGCATAAACTTAAGCTCGCTGGCTTTTCTTGCCGGCGTCATAGGTCTCGGCATAGGTTTCGGAATGCAGAATATAATAAGCAACTTCATTTCCGGCATAATTATTTTGTTCGAAAAGCCTATAAAAGAAGGCGAGTACGTCGATGTTGCCGGATACGACGGTATAGTAAGCGACATAAGGGCAAGGAGCACGACTATTACGACTAGGGATAATATATCGATAATCGTCCCTAATTCTAATTTTATAACCTCCAACGTTATAAACTGGTCGCACAAAGACCCAAAAATAAGACTGCATATACCATTGGGAATAGAAGAAACCGCATCGAAATTAGACCTTGCAAAAAAAGTTTTGCTTGAGATAGCCGATGAAAATCCTGAAGTTTTGAGAGAACCTAAACCTTCCGTATGGTTCGTAGGTTTCGGTTCGTCTTCATTCGACCTTGAGCTTATAATCTGGATACAGTCTCCCATAAGAAGGCATTACGTTATAAGCGACATAAATTTTGAAATAGCGAAAAAATTTGCAAAATACGATATAGATTTAACGTATCCATGGACTAACCTGGTATTTAAAAACGGTCTGCAGATTCAAAACGGAGACGCAGGCATGGTTTACGGCAATAACGACGCCGGCACTAATAACAGCATAATTCAGCCGTCGAAAAATTTGAGAAACGAGAAAAATAAAAACGAAGTCAAGTAGTCCGCAACAAACGTTATATTTTATTTCTTTAACGATTCCAGATAAGAAGCCAATTCGTTTACTTCATACTGAGGTATATAGCTGTAAGACGGCATAATAACGTAATACGTTTTGCCTTGAATACTTATTTTATCGCCTCTTTTAAAGTGGGAATTAGGATGTTTAATCTGCCGTACCGTCCAGTTAAAATCAGGTACCATATTACCGTAATTAGAAAGCGAGGGTCCGAGGCTTCCGCCGACGCCGTCGACGGAATGGCAATCGTCGCAGTTATAATAATGGAAAAGATATTTCCCTTGTGAATTATTATATGAGTATGCTTTAGGCATAAAGAAAATCGGGCTTAAAAAAAATAGATACGCAAAAGCTATAAATATATAAGAAATGTAAGGAAATAATATTGATTTATTTTTTTTCATAGTTTTCATATTCATATCGGGTATCTCCTAAAAGTATTTATTTTCCGGATTTACCGGCCGTATTTATAGTTACTTCGACCATCATGCCGGGCTTTAAAAGATGATTTTTGTCGTTTAATATCTCAATCCTGACGGGAAGCCTGTGCGTTACTTTTGTAAATGTTCCCGAAGGGTTATTTGTAGGAATTAAAGCAAATTTAGACGTCGTAACAGAACCTACAAATTTGACTGCGCCCCTAAAAACTTTTCCTGGAAAAGAATCGACGGTAATAGTAACGGGATCTCCTTTTTTAACGTTTCCAATAACGGTTTCTTTTACGTTTGCGGTAACCCAGACGCGCCTCAAATTATTTTCCATAACTATAGGCGTACCCGGCGTAACATATTCGCCTGCATAAGACATTTTTTCCGTGACCAGACCGTTTATCGGCGAATATATAAAAGTATTTTTATAATTGGCAAGAGCTACTTTATAAGCGGCTTGAGCTACCTTAACCGCCTTTCTTAAAGGAATAAGCGTCGTCAGTTTGTTTGCATAAGATACGCTTTTAACATATCTCGATTCGACGTAATTTCTTCTGGCGGTTTCTAATGCTGATTCAGCCGATATAAGCGCCTGTTTGGCAATTAAATACTGGGTATTAAGAGTATCGAACTGTTCTTTTGTTATAAACTGTTTATTTAAAAGGGCAAGTCCCCTCAAATAATTTTTTTTGGCAAGTATATACGATAATTTTGCTTTATGGAGATTTGCCGAAGCAGTCGTATAAGACAGCCTGTTAATGTAGTATGCGTTATAAGAGTTTCCTATGAATTGCGCAACATTACCTCCGGCGCTAAATAGTTTTGCCTTTGCAAGTTTATAATTTTCTTTAGCCTGAAGCATTTCGGGATAATACGTCGAATCGTTAATGCGGGCTATAAGCTCGCCTTTTTTAACTATTTCGTTTTTATGTACGTAAACTGCTTTTATATTGCCCGGAACCATAGTGCTTATTGAGACTATATGTCCGTCAACCTCGGCATCTTCCGTATATACGTGGGTAAGCCCGAAAATATACCATCTTAGTACGAATATACCGCCTATAATTGCAATTAAAAGTATAATAGAAGCGGTAATAATATTTTTTTTGGTAAATTTGCTGTCAGCTTCTTTTAAAGAGTCGTTTTGCGCCGTTTCGGCTTTTTCGTTTTCTCCGTTCATTCAGAACCACCCGATTAATTATTTATTCGTTATTTATTGAATTGGTTAATTGATTATTAAATTACATAAATTACATATTATTTTGAATTTCTATAAAATATCTTAAATTTAGTTAAATTTATCGATTTTCATATCTATAAGTTTTCTTTTAAAAGAACCGATAAGTCTTTTTAAATCCAAAACGGATTCGTAATAATCGAGCTTTGCCGAAAGCAGATTATGCCTCGCCCTCGTAAGTTCCGCAAGCGCAGTAACAACGTCGACGCTTGTAGCCACTCCTGCTTTAAATTCTTCTTCTACAAGGGTAAAATTTTTAGAAGCAAATTTTTCTTCGTGCCTAAGAGTACCGACCTGCGATTTTAAACTTTTTACGTTATAGAACATCGATATTACCTGAGCTTTAAGATTTCTCTTTTCCTGAAGCGTATCATACATAGCTTCGTTTGCCTCGGAACGCGTCTTTTCTATGGAAATAATCCTATTAGCGCCCTGAAATATAGGCATAGTCAAGGTAGCGCCGGCCGTCCAAAAATTAGTAGAACCCGCCGGAATAAAGTGGCTGTTTGACAAAGCGTTGTATGAAGCCGAAAAATTTATTTTCGGAATATACTGGGACTCGTAATACGCCGTCTGGTCGGATGCCGATTTTTGGGCAAATTTCAGGGACTTCAAACCGGGGTTGTTATTATATGCAAGAACGATTAATTTGCGAAGTTCGGTTTTTTTAAACAGGGGCTGTTTAGGCTTAGTCGTTATAAAATGGCGGCTGACGCCCAGCAGGGAAGCAAGCGCCGCCTTATCCGATTTTAACTTATTTTTAGCGCTTATAAGCTCCTGCTTTGCAGCATAAAACTGAGATTTTGCCTGCAGAAGGTCGGTTATAATAGCAAGTCCCGCGTTAAGCTTTGCGGTAGTAAGCTCAAGATGGGCTTTTGCTTCTTTAAACGTTTTATGGTCTGCTTTTATTAAGCTTACGTCGTTTAAAACGGTATAATAATCAACCGCTACGCTGTAAAGAGTGCCTGCGGAAACGTTATTAAGAGACATTTTAGAAGACTTTTCCGTATTTTCCGCCGCCATATAAGCCGGAATAGCGCCGACGTTAAACAGAGGTTCGTTTAACGTAAAACTATACTGGTAGTTAGGAAAAAAGAATAAAAATATATTACCCATAAGCGGCGCAAACTGCGTCGGAACCGGAGCCGAATTTTTATGCATTCTCTGGTCGGTATATTTAAGCGAAATATCCGGCAAAACCATACCTATGGCAGACCATTTTAAAAGTGACGACTGATAATAGCTTTCTTTTGCGGCTTTTATGGTGTCGTTGCGGTTAACGGCAAGCTTATAAGCTTCGTTCAATGTAATCAGCCTGCCCGAATGTCTGACCGGTTTAAGATAGAATGCGTATGCGCCTTTGGCGGCAAAAGGAGATAAAAATGAAGCCGTAAAATAGACGGCGGCAAATACGATTATAAGTATCGTTTTAATCGAATATTTATATATATATCTATCTGCATATTTAACGCAACTTTTAATTTTCATGATTTTATTTGATTTATTTTTCTTTTTATAAGGTCTTTATTTTCTGCTTTTTTTCATAGTATATTTTTATTATAATGACTTAATAGTCATAAGTCAATATTTTTTATACAGCTTGTTATTTTATTTTTATTCATAATTATTACGGCTTATTATAAAAAAATTATATAAAGTTATTTAACTTTTTATTCCGGTAATTATAAAGCCGATATGGAAAGGAAGATTTTTAATCTTTAAGTCTTTAAATCTTTTTTCGCCTAGTATTTTAAGCATTTTTTTTCTGTCGAACGCCAGTATGCTGTATGTAAGCCATTCATATGCTTTTTTATCTATAAAAGAGCCTATTAATCTTATAAAAATAAAATATATTTTAAAGAAAATATTGAAAAAATTATTCTCCGGCCTGCCCATTTCCAGTATAATAAATTTGCCTCCTTTTTTTAAAACTCTTCTCAGCTCGTCGGAAAATGTTTCTACGTCGTCCACGTTCCTCAGCAAAAAACCTGCGGTAACTACGTCATAGGCGCATCCCGGTTCGACTAAATCCATGGCGTCCTCTACTTTAAAACAAATATTGTTTATCTTTTTCTTTTTAATCTTATTTTCGGCGATATTGACCATATCGGCATTAAAATCTACGCCGACTATCTCGACATGTTTATTTGCGGCTTTTGCTTTTCTGGATATATCTATGGCAATAGAACCCGTTCCCGTAGCGACATCGAGAATTCTGTAATCGCCTAAATTACCGTTATCCGAGGAAACCGCTTCTTTTGCTACTTCGAGACGCCAAAGCCCGTCGATTCCGAAACTGAATACATGCCCCCAGAAATCATATACTTCGGCTATAGAGGTAAAAATGTTATTTATTTTTTCCGACATATTAATTAATAAACTTAATAGCTATTATATAAAAAACGAAAAAACCGGTTTAAAACAGAAAAAGCATAACTGCATTCACAGAAAATATAAAACACGGCGCCGTCAACCCTTTTTTATAAACCCGTCCGCATCTTCGCCGTCCGCATACCGGTGACCCCCCAAGACTTATCGTTACCGCCGTTACATATTTGAATATATGGTTTTCAATTGTATTTTTTAAACTTAAATTATCTTAAACGGATTCTTTCATGAACTTACGATTTCTTTGATATTATTTTTTTTATTATAGCATATTTTTTAATTTACGAAATATTCGTTTAATATTATTCGTTTAATATTTTTATTAATTTTTTATGCTTTTAAAAACTCTAAAATTTCATTTTCGGGAACGGGTTTTGAAAATAAATACCCCTGAACGATATCGCATCCGAAAGATTTTAATATTTTTAACTGTTCTTCGGTTTCCACACCTTCGCTGATAGTCTTCATGCCCAGATTTGAAGCCAGAACCACGACGGTATTCACTATTGCAGAATCTTTGAAATTTTCCATCATTCCTCTTATAAACGAAATATCTATCTTGATAAAATCCGCCGGTATATTCTTTATATAAGATAAAGAGGAATAACCCGTGCCGAAATCGTCCAATGAAATCTTAATCCCCTTTTCTTTAAAAATATTTAATATTTTAACGGCGTAATCTAAATTTTTTATAAACA
>JAJYHI010000070.1 GCA_021784835.1 bacterium | reverse complement strand
CCGATACCGACGATACCTCCGATATGCGGGGTATCCAGAATCACCTTTTTTGTCTGGACAGATAAATCTTCTTCCGAAAGTTCGGGGAGCAATGAATTTTTATCGGCTATATTATGAAATATCTCGTGGCTTCCTATACCCTGCACAAAAAAACTGTTCAGCCCGTTGTGGTATATGCTCTGGTAAATGAGCTTGTCGAATAATTTTTTAGTTTTTTCGGTCGGCTCTCCTTTCCAGAATACTTCTATTTCAATTAAATTTTCATCCTGTATGAATATCGAAAAAACATTATAAACTTTGATGATATTGTTCATTTCTATCAGCAGGTTGAATACGTGCTCCTTCCAGTCTTTGACTACTTCGGAAGTAATAATAAACCTTTCTAATAGTTTTATTTCAAATTCGAGGACGTCTTTATCGACCGCTATATCCCTCAGCCTTGCGGAAAGGCCGCCGACCCCTTTATAAATCTGGTTAAATTCCTCGAACTTCAGGTCTATGAGTTTCGTGTCTAACAACTTTAAATCTTTTACGGTTTTTATATTCTCTACTTCTTTATTTATGCTTTCTATTCCGTGCTTTATAGAGCGCCTTAAAATAAAAGTTACGAAAACTCCGCCTGAAATGGGCAGAATAAAAATCAGAAATAAAATAAAAAAATAATAGCCTTTGAATTTATTGGTCAGGTTAGCGGTATTAAAAGAAACCTCTATGACGCCGTTTACGTCTCCCGCTTTTGCCATAGTGTGGCATCTAAGGCACATAGATTTAGCGAGCAGGGGATATGCGTAAATTTCCTTTCCGTTTAACGTTTTATGGATTACGGATTTAGTTTCGAAAGCCTTTTTAACGACGCTGTTTTCCTTCGGCTGGGGAACCGGGCCGAACTGTTTTTTTACGATAGCGCCCCTGAATAGATAAACTCCTACCATTTTTTCGTTCCTTGAAGATTTTTTCAGCGCTCCGATAAAACCTTCGACCTGCTTTTCGTTCCATCCCCTCTTCATTATCTGGTACATCGTATTGAAGGTCTGGTCGGCGATATAGGAACTCGTAGTCGTAGCTCCGGCATTTATTATTTTATTTCCGAAATTATACAGAAGGTAAGCGGATATAACCGCGATAGCCACGCTCGTGGAAACCGCAATGCAGAGTATAAATTTATCTAATCTTCTAAAAAAGCGCGGAAGTTTCAACGTCATACATTTTTTATTTTATTTTTTTATTGAACAATAATTTATATTGTTATTATAACATAATAAGGCATAATTTTAATAAACTATATTGCTTATATTATATATTATCTTTTTTTATATATTTGTGACATTTGTCACTGCAATAAAATAACTATATGATAAAATGAATAAAGTCGGCGGTTTAATTTAATTTAATTTAACTAAAATCTAAATAAAAGGAGTTTTTACTATGGATGCGAGTCATGACCCTCTTGAGGCTTTAAGGGCGGAACACGAAGAAATCAGGGATGTTTTAAATAAATTTGAAGGATATCTAAAAAAAGCGGCATCGGCCGAATCGGACGAAGACAGGAATAATTTAATAAACCGCTTAAGCGAAATAACCGCTTTTATGGATAAAGACCTCGAAATACACTTCAAAAGGGAAGAAGAAGCCCTTTTTCCCGTTCTCGGAAATTATATCGGCATAGAAACCGGCCCTATAAACGTTATGCTCATAGAACATAATAACTGCAGGGACCTTTCGGCCGGCTTTAAAGTAAAAATTAACGGCTACCGGTCGGATAAGAATCATAAAGCGCTTGCAGATGCGGGAAATTCTTTGAGCCGGCTTCTGTCGGAGCATGAAGACAAAGAAGACCATATTTTGTTTAATATGGCGCAGATGCATCTGACTCAGGACGAAAAGCGTAACATTATGGAAAAGATACTGTCTATCAATTAAATAGTTTAAAAATATAAATTAAAAAAAGAGGTAAAATCATGCAAAATATAGACGATTTAAAAAGAATCAAACTCGACGTCAGGGAAGACATTAAAAACGGAGCGGACCCTTTTAAAAAAATTATGGAAGCGGTTAATAAATTAAAAGACGGAGAAGCGCTGGATTTAATAAACAGCTTCGAACCTTTCCCGCTTTATTCGGTTTTAAAAAACAAAGGGTTCGAGCATATAACCGATAAAGTTGCGGAGGGATTCGAGATAATCTTTTTTAGGAGCAATGCGGAGGCAAAACCCGTCAAAGTTTCCGAAGAAGTCGGCGAAAATCAATTCGGCGACGAAGACCTAAAAAATCTTGCCCACAAGCAGAATATCGTCGAACTCGACGTAAGAGGGATGGAACCGCCTCAGCCTCTTCTTAAAATATTCTCTACGCTCGAAGGCTTGGGAGGCGATGCCGCCCTTCATATAATCCATGAAAGGAAGCCTATACATTTATACCCCAGATTAAAAGACGCCGGGTATAAATTCTTAACGGAAGAAACCGGCGACGACCTTTATACTATAAAGATTTGGAGATAATTAGCCGGAACGCCGGTTAAAGGCAAATCAAGGGGACGGATTTCAAAAATAATGGTGTCAGATTTCAAATCTGACACCATTATTTTAACACCGTTATTTTTTACCAGCCCATAGAAAATATATGAAACAGAAGCAGTATAGACGCGGCAAAAAGAACCGCGGCGGCGAGCTGAATTAAATAAAATATCCACAAAATAGAACCTGCCAGAAACAGCGCGAATATTACGTATTCGAAATATTTAGTTTTTAAATCCGAAAACAGTTTTCCGTAAGCTCCTTTTTTTGCCTTTTCGAATACTTTAAGGCTTATCAAAAAAGGAAATATTTTATGCAGGAACCCGATGATTACCATTCCCGCAAAACCGAACAGTCCCAGAAAGCCGAATACGTAATATACGCCGTTTATACCGCCGAACATATTTAATTTTTCCTGCGGAACGGTAATTATAAACAGGCCGGCAAGCGTCGCAATTATAAGAAATACGATGCCCGCAAACAGATAAAAAGTGGTAATGTCGAACTTTTTCTTGAGTCTTTTCAGCATAAGATTAAAAAATATATAGCAATATAAAAGAATGCCCAATCCCAACAGCCACCCTCCGGCAAGGTTAAGATAAATATGCGCGGCCGAGCCGTTTCCGAAAAACGAAGACGCGATTATCGCTACGATGCCTGAGTTAACGGCTGTTAAATCGGCTTTCCAGTATAAATTATCCGGGGTTTTAGTCATATAAAACATGGGAAGCAGTCTGTATGAAACGGCTATAAAAAGCATGGCGGCAAAGCCTATAAACATAACATAGATATGGTCCTGCAATATATCGTAAAGATTGAGCCCTATTTTAAAATAAAACGATAAAGCCAGATATAATCCTATAGACAATCCGGCAAAAAGATACGAATAAGCAAAAGCGATTCCGGCGGAAGAATAATCCCACTTTTTTACCTTTTTCAAACTTA
>JAJYHI010000018.1 GCA_021784835.1 bacterium | reverse complement strand
TTTTTTCCGCTTCAAGTTTTTTATACTCGTCTAATCTTTTTGACGACTTTTCCAAAAAGCCTAATTGCATGTTAACTTCGTTAAACAAATCGCCTATTCTAAGAAGATTATTTACGGCCGCTTCCAGTTTTTTCGATGCCGACTTTTTTTGGATTTTATATTTCGTTATTCCGGACGCTTCTTCGAAAAAAAGCCTTAATTCATTAGGCTTATAATTTAAGAGCGCGTTAATTTTGGAAGAATCTATTATAGAATAATGCTTGGATAAGCCGCTTTCGTTGAAGAAATCTAAGTACTGCCTGTAAGTGACCGAAATTCCGTTAATTCTGTATTCGGTTTCCTTATTCTTGAAATGCCTTCTCTCCACCATTATTTCCGAAAAATCTTTATACCTGAAACCGCCGCCGGAATCGTTTTCAAATACTCCTCTGCATAAGGCGACAGATGACTGATTGCGTATATTGGAACCGTGAAAGATTATATCGTTCATATTCTTGAGTCTTAAATCTTTTAAATTCTGCTCCCCGAGAATAAACCTGACGGCATCAACGATATTTGTTTTGCCGCAGCCATTAGGGCCTACTATTATATTTATGCCGGGATGAAAGGGTATTCTTACTTTATCGGGGAATGTTTTAAATCCAAACAGCTCTATAAATTTAAGACGCATAATTATTGTCCGAAAAAGCAAAACATATTAAATTTGAAACCGAATAAATAGAAGCAACAAACGTGCTCATAATGTAATTAGACAATCTAACGGATGTAAATCCGTATTCTTTTGATAATCTTAATTCTGAGCGGGAAAAATCGCCTTCCGGTCCTATAAACATTCCTATAATGATGTTATCTTTCTTAAAATCGAGGCTTTCTATATAATTTTTAAAAGGTAAATCGGCATCCGGAGAAGCTATTAATTTTGCGTTAAAATTCTCCGCCGATTTAAAAGCGTCGGCTAACCCTATAGGTTTATTTATAATGGTGGAAAAATTTTTCCCGGCGATAATCATAGCTCCTCTGGAAATTTTATCCCATTTCAACAGTTTAGAGTTTATTTCTTTTTCGCTTTTTAATTTAATCGACCTTTCCGTAATAACCGGAAAAATATTGCTTACACCGAGTTCGCAGACTCTTGCGATAAGTTGGTCCATTATATGAGACGTGATAAGGGGCAGGAAAAGATAAATTTTAATATTATCTTCCAAATATTTATTGCTTGATATTAACTCGATATTAATATTTTTCTTGGAAATCTTAACGATTTTAGCGGAATAAACGGTCCCTAAGCCGTCGTAGAGTTTAATCTCGTCGCCTATTTTTTTGCGAAATGCTTTAATATGTGCGGATATCGATTCCAAAACAATCTCTTTCCCCGGATAACTCTCTATTTTCTCCTCGATATAAAATCTATTATGCATTTAAAAATCGATTCTTTTTATATTATAATTTTTCAGGAAACGCTATTCCCGCCGAAAGAACAATCTGTATTCCCTGCTCCACCTTCAGTCCGGTTTCGATTATATCGTCCTTTTTGGCAATTATATTCATGCCTATATAAAGATGGTTCGTCGGAATATAAACTACCGCGTAATCATCTTTATTTTCGCCTTTTATTCCGGTATGGGACGTTAAAAACCCGTATATAAATTTATCGCCGGCGTATCTGACCAGCACAAATTTTTTAAACGAACTTTTGCCGGGAGAAAATATATCTACCCATTGCTTAGTGGATTTATAAAGTAAATTTACTACAGGAATTTTCAGCATAACGTTTTCGTACAAATTAATAACGGCTCTGCCCAGCCAGTTGGTAATAAGAAAACCAGAAGCGAGAATCAAGACGAATAAAAGTATTAACCCGATATCCGGTATATAGATATGAATATATTTTTTTATAAAAATAGAGAAGGGGTTAAAAATCCTGTTGACTTCCCTCAAAAGCCACACTATTATAAAAATAGTTATGGCCCCAGGAATTATAATAGTTAATCCGGTAAGGAACCTGCTTCTTATTTTAGATAAAAAAGATTTGTTCATTAACATTAAATTAATTAGATTTATAAAAAACAAAGCGCTTCCTCCTCTCAACGAAAGCGCTTTAATATACTTTAAAGTCCCTGAAACTTTTTATTTCAAAGAATCCACGTATGCAGTTAATGCCTCTAGGCCGCTTTTAGATATATGCCCCCTAAGAGCAAATTTAACGCACATTTTATCTTTCATTTTAACGGTCATATGCATATGGTGCATTTTGTCGAATTCCGCCATTTTTTTTGCCGCATTTTTAATAGGTCTGATAACCATTCCTCTTCCGTGTAAATTTATATACGTTCCGGCGCTGTAAACATGACAGGTAGCGCACGAAAAACCGTTGGTTCCTATATTCTTAGAATAGAACAGCTTCTTACCCTGAGCTATTAATTTTGCATTTTTGGGCATCATCTTAGCATTTGCCGCAGTTAAAATTAAAAAGCTAACCGTAAAAGAAGCGGCTAAAACAATAAAAACCGATAAGATAAACTTTTTCATACAGCCTCCATATTAAAATTATAAATTAAATAATTTTTAGGCATCTAATATTAGATATTATAATTATATATCTTAATTTAATTTTTTCAAATGATAAAATATCCTATATCGTTGCAGTATTTTTTAAGCGCATCTTTCCACGGTCTCAGTTCTATATTATAATCTTCTTTAATTTTAGAATTATCCATGACGCTGTAAACAGGCCTTCTGGTAGGTCTTATTAATTTATCCGAAGATACCGGTATAATTTCGCAATTTGTTCTTTTAAAAATGTTTACTATTTCAAGGGCAAATTTATACCAGGAAGTATATCCCTCGTTAGTTAAATGATAAATTTCGTTTTTGGAATTGTCTTTGATAATTATTTCGGATATTGCATACGCCACATCTTTTGTATATGTAGGACTGCCGAACTGATCGTCCACGACCTCTATTTTTTTCTGGCTGTCTGCCAATTTTAAAATAGTGTTCACGAAATTTTTACCGTTCTTGCCGTATAGCCATGACGTCCTTAATATTATATAACTTGCCCCTGAATTTTTTAAAGCTTCTTCCCCTCTGAGTTTTGACAAACCGTATTCGTTTATAGGGTTAGGCGCATCATCTTCAGTATAGGGCGTCCTTTTCGATCCGTCAAACACGTAATCGGTACTTATATGTATAATTCTCGAACCTGTATTTAATGCCGCTTCGGCTAAATTTTGCACACCTATATTATTAACGGCGTCAGCTTTTTCTTTTTCCGCCTCCGCTCCGTCCACGTTAGTATATGCGGCGCAGTTAATAATATAATCCGGCTTAAAACCGTTAACGGACGCGTTGACCGCTTGAGGGTCGGCTATATCTAAGTTATTGGAATTATAATTCTTGATAAGAAAATTTACCCCTTTAAGGGCGGAATTTACGTCTATGCCGAGCATACCCGTCGAACCGATAAGAGCAATCTTCAACATTATAA
>JAJYHI010000113.1 GCA_021784835.1 bacterium | reverse complement strand
TCCTGCAGTAATTCAGCGCCGCCATTTCCTGTTTAGCTAAGTTTAGGGCGGTTTCTTCGTTTACGATATTTATGCTCTTTGCGGAACCGACGATAAAACTTTCGGTTACGGCTCCCATGGCAAGACCTATTATGATTATCGTGAAAACTATTTCTATAAGGCTGAATCCGTTTTTACCGATATAACCCGTCTTAGCCATTTTATTCCGCTTGCATACATTCTGCCTTGCGTTACGCCCGATTTTATCCATTTTTATAATTGTAATTATTATAATAATAATTTATTGAATTATTTATAAATTATATCGTAATTTTAAGTAAATGTAAAAAATGTAAAATATCGTTAATTTCGTTATTATTTTTCGTTCATTTTTCGATATTATTTTCTTCCATTTTTTTTAAAATGTAATATAATAAGGTGTTTATATAATTTCAAATATAAAAATAAATAAACTCAATAAATTTTATTTAATATATTTCAATATCTTACATTATGAATAAACTAAGTACGGGCAATGCTAAAAAAGCTTTAACCGAAAATAAACCCCTTAAAGCTCTCGGCATAGTTTTCGGCGACATAGGGACTAGCCCTATATACACTATAGCCGTTATTTTTACCTACCTTAAAGTAACAGGCACAAACGTTTTAGGCGTAGTGTCGCTTATAATTTGGACGCTTACCCTGCTGGTTACCGTCCAGTACGTATGGTTTGCAATGGGTATTAGCGAAAGAAACGAAGGCGGCACTATAATACTTAAAAATATTATTCAAAAATATATTAAATCCGCCCGCGAAGTTGCTTTCATAACCGTAATATCGTATATTGCGCTGTCGCTGCTCATAGGAGATTCGGTTATTACTCCGGCTATAAGTATATTAAGTGCCGTAGAGGGGATAAGCCTTATTCCTTTTTTTAAAAATATAACGACGGATACCGTAATTTTAATCTCGGTCGTAATAACTATCGTGTTATTCTGGTATCAACATAAAGGGACGGAAAAGGTAGCAAATATTTTCAGTCCGGTAATGCTTTTATGGTTTATAGTTATCGGCGCTTCCGGCATTTTATCGCTTTTGCATATGCCGCAAATATTTTTAAAGGTTATAGACCCTTACTACGCTTTGAGATTTTTATTTAACGGCAGTATTTCGGCAAATCGTTTAATAGCCCACGGAATCATTTCTTTATTCGTTCTTTCCGACGTCATTCTTTCTGCAACCGGCGGCGAAGCCCTTTACGCCGATATGGGGCATATAGGAAGAAAACCAATTACGAAAGCATGGATTTTTGTATTTATAGCGCTAATATTTAACTATATGGGACAGGGCGCTTTCCTGCTTACGCATAAGACGCAGACGGATGCTTTTTTTATGATGCTTTATTCGCAGTCGCATATATTTTACACGCCCATTCTTATTTTAAGTATTGCGGCTACGATAATAGCATCTCAGGCGGTTATAAGCGGAATATTTTCAATAGTCTATCAGCTTATCAACAACAGAATTATTCCGTTATTAAAAATAAACTACAATTCCAGCGAAATTCAGTCTCAGATATATATAAGTTTTGCCAACTGGTTTTTATTTGTAAGCGTTATAGCGGCAATATTGATATTCAGGACGTCTAACAACCTTGCCATGGCATACGGACTTGCAGTCAGCGGAACGATGACTTTTACCGGAATTTTAATAAATATACATTTTTTTCATAAGCGCAGATATTTTATGCTGTTAATTTCTACTATAACAACATTTGCGGATATTATGTTTTTAACTTCAAACCTGCTTTATAAAACTTTGCAGGGTGGTTATTTCGCGCTTATAATAGCAACGATACCTTTTATTGTAATTATGATTTATACGAACGGGCAAAAAAAATTGCACTCTATATACAAAATGACGGACTTTAACGTATTTTTAAAAGAATATGAATACCGTTATAAAAATTTTTCCAAACTTGCCGGAACGTCGCTTTTTTTTGCAAGTCTTTCCGATAAAGTATCGCCTTATATTGTTAAAACTATGTTTAGCAATAACATAATATATGAAAGAAATATCTTTGTTTCGATAGAAAGAACGGAAAAGCCATACGGGATAGATAGCACACTTAAAAGCGAAGTATCTCCCGGACTCAGCCAATTTCTTATAAGAGCAGGCTATTCGGAAGTAGTGGACGTCGAAACTATGCTGAAAAAATATAATATCGATGAAACCGTCATATTTTACGGGTTCGAGGAAATAGTAAGCAATAACATATTCTGGAAGATATTCGCGCTGATTAAAAAATTGTCCCCTTCATTCGTCAGGTTTTATAAACTTCCGGCCGAAAAAGTCAACGGAGTAATGGTAAGGGTGAAGATGTAGGTCAAAGATATGCCCGCAATGGCCGCTAATCAGTAAGACGGACAGAGGATACCGCTTTATATTTTTGCGGCATCTTTTATATCTTTATATTTATAATGTCTGTAAATTATAACGGCTATCGAAATTATTACGGCAAACATACTAAGCACTTGAGATACCCTTATGCTGTTTCCGAGCCATAAGCTGTCTATTCTCGTACCTTCGGTAAAAAATCTCGTAGTCCCGTACCATATTAAATAGCCTATTAATATTGTACCGGCTACTTTCGGTTTTTTTCTTGAAAGCCACATTAAAAAAATAAAACCTAAAAAATCAGGAATGGATTCAAAGAAAAAAGACGGTTCAAAATGAGAATACATAGTCAGGTTTTTCGGATATGCGGTTTGGAAAGGATAACCCCATAATCCTAATATTAAATGCTTAGGCGTATAGGCATTAACCGGACGTAAAGCTTTTGCTATAGGCAGTCCCCATTTAACGGGATAGCCGAAAGCCTGCTGGTCTATAAAATTTCCCCATCTGCCAATTGCCTGACCTAAAAGAAGACTCGGCGCAAGCATGTCTATATAGCGCCATATATTAAGTTTTTTAATGCGGGTGTATAAATAAAGCGTTAAAAGTCCGCCTATTTCTCCGCCGTAAATTGCCAGACCTCCCTGCCAAATGTAAAATATACTAATAGGATTATTTGCATAGTAACCCCAGGCAAAAACAACATAATAAAGGCGTGCAAAAATTATCGACACCGGTATGGCAAAAACCATAATATTTATTATATTTTCAGGATCTTCCCCCCACGACTTAGCCCTAAAATAAGCAATGGCTATACCGACTATAAAGCCTATTCCAATTAATATTCCGTACCAGTGAACGGGAAGCGACCCTATATAGACTATCGGATTAGGCGCATACCAGTTGTTAAAATTAAGCATTGTATGTTTATTATCCTCTTAATTTTTCCTTTTAATTTTTTAAATTATCGGGAGTTTATTTTTTAATCGATTATTTAATAGATTTTGCGAAAGCATAAGTTCTTTCAAAATACTCGTTGTTTAAACTGTTAATAGTTACCATTCCGGCTCCTGAATTTTCCTGAATAAACTTACCGTGGCCTATATATATTCCTACATGGGAAATATAGGATGCATAAGTTCTGAAGAATAAAAGATCGCCGGGCTTTAATTTATTTTTTGGAACATACTTGCCCAGTCTTGCCTGTTCCGCCGCCGTTCTCGGCAAATCTATGCCTATTTTGCCGAAAACATGCTGGGCAAATCCCGAACAGTCCATGCCTGAGCGTGTAGTGCCGCCCCATACATAAGGTACGCCTTGATATTTATAAGCAGTATCTACAATTTTTTCTCCAATATTTAAATTATCTATTCCGTCCGTTTTTTTACCAGCGGCTCCATTGCCGTTCAAAGAACATCTGTTTGGATTAACTACTTTAAAAGTTGCTACTTGATAACCTGTTTTTTTTGAAACGTTTTTATTTCCGAAATAATCGTATTTATGATTTTTTACGTCGTTATTTTCAGCAGTCCTATAAGGATAAATTTTCTTATAACTTTCAGGAACTGCCAGTACCGCTCCAGTCCTTATTACGTTTGAATAAAGATGATTAAGCTTCCTGAGTTCGGCAATGGAAGTGCCGTATTTCTGGGCTATCAATGAAAGAGTGTCGCCGAATTGGACGGTGTAATGGCCGTACTGCGGTGCAGGTTGATAAGAACCGTTTGCGGGAACTTTTAATTTTTCGCCCGGATATATGACGTAGTTATGAAGTCCGTTTAAAGACATTATAGAACTTACGCTGGTATTGTAGTTGTCCGCTATCTGACCGAGCGTTGCTCCGGGACTGACGGTAATTACGTTAATATAAGAATAGGCATTTAAGTTTAAAATAAAAAGTATTGTTAAAAAAACAAACAAAGCCAATACCTTTTTCATGACGACTTCTCCTGCTTTTAAACAGTTAAATGTTAAACTTTTTATTCCCTTGCATAACGTTTTTGTGCAATTGATTATCTTTAGTAGAGTATATTACTACAAAATATTAATTTGTGTCAAGAGTAATAGTTATTTTTGTCATGTTTTTTATAAAATTTTTGTATTGCACGATTTGTAACCGCACATAAATACTAAAGGTTTTTTTACTCTTCCGTATTCAGCTACGGCATTTCTTATTTCTTCCAGAATAAGCGCATCGCCTTTTTGATAACCTGCAAAGCCTGAATAAATATCTATAATTTCTTTATTACCTGCATCTATAAAAATATTAAAAGAATTAAATCCCGTTTTTAATTTATCGAAAGTATTCAGTTTCTCGTAGATAGAATAAAAATCTATTACGGCTTTATCGTTATATCTGCCTACTATAACATTAACCTTGGCTTTGTCGGCATAATATATCAAACCGGCAAGATACCCCGAAGCGCTATGTTTAAGCATACTCGCTTCGTTTATAAAATATTCGAAAGATTTTAAAATGACGTTTTTAAACTGAATCTCTCCGGTAAGAATATAAAGTTTTGACATAGCAAGCAAAACAGAGGCATTTTGCGAACAGCCGCCGTAGTCGGCTATATTTTTTTCTTTATGGACGAGGTAGCCTATCTTAGAGCTTTTCGTCGTATGCTGTATATCAAAAAAACCGCCTCTTTCCCAATCATAAAAATTTTTTATCGTATATTCGGCAATTTTTTTTGCGTAAATAAAATATACGGGATTCGACGTCGTTTCGAATAAACCGATTAACGACAGCACTATATAAGCATTATCTTCCAAAACGGAACCGCCTGCTTCGCCTATAAATCTGCCGACGTCGCCGTTTTTATCAAAAATATCCATAAAAAGCTTTATGGATTTTTCTCCTATCTTATTTAATTTTTGTCTGTTTAAATCAAAAGGATTAAAAATTTTGCTCAATTCGGTAATAGAATATATTATATTGCCGTTTAAAGAAGAATATTTTACTCTGTCTATGAAAGGTTTTTTTCTCCTGTCCCTAAAATTTTTTAGTTTCAAAATCGCCGATTCGTAAATTTTACCGCCTAAATATTCAAAATTATCGCCTAAATATAATACGTTAGGAATTTCGCCGGGTTCATAAGCGATGTTAGACTGCGAATCGGAATATTCGCCGGCGTTATCGCAATCCTTTTTGCCGTTATGCATAATTCCTTCTTTATTTATATTAAATATTTCCGCCGCCGCTTTAAATTCTTCTCTTTCGGAAAAAATTTCCCTGAACTCGTTATACGACCAGGTATAAAATTTTCCGTCGTCTTCGTCTCCGGTATCGGCATCGATGCTTCCATAAAAACCGCCGTTTATGCGGTCGTAAAGCTCTCCCGTTATAAAATCTAAAGTTTTATTTATAACGTTAAGAAGCGCTTTATCGTTAGTCAACCTGTAATATAAGAAATATGTTCTTAAAGCCTGAGCGTTAACTTCCGCCAGTTTTTCAAAGTGGGGAACTATCCATTTCTTGTCCGTAGAGTATCTGTGAAAACCGCCCCCTACATGGTCGAATACTCCGCCGGAGGCAATTTTATTTAAAGTATAAATTCCTTTATTTAAAGAATCCCTGTCTCTGTTCGCTATATAATCGAGAGCAAGAAGTTCTAATGCAGAAAAATAAAAAAATTTAGGGGATTCGTCTATTCCGCCGTTTGTATCGTCGAAATGAAGTTTATATTCATACGAGGCTTCGTTTATAAACTTTTTTACGTATTCTATATTTAACGAATTATCTTTTTTAATAGAATCGTTAATTCTTTTAATATTTATATTAAATATAGAAAATTTATTCGCATCGCTTGAAATTCTTTTAAAAAAATCTAAACTCTGATTAAAAACCGCCTCTTTATTATCGCGATAATATTTTGCGATTTCAATTAAAACAGATTTATATGACGGCAAACCGTAAGCCGGCTCTTTAGGAAAATATGTTCCGCCGTAAAAAAAATTACCGTCGCAGGTTAAAAAAGCAGTAAGAGGCCACCCTCCGGTACCGGAAAACACGCTTACGGCTTTTTGATAGCGTGAATCTACATCCGGTCTTTCGTCCTTGTCAACCTTAACGGCGATATAATGTTCATTGATTATAGCCGCAGTTTCCTCGTCTTCATAAGATTCGGAATCCATTACGTGGCACCAGTGACACCAGACTGCGCCTATATCTAATAAAACCGGCAAATCTTTTTCTTTAGCTTTTTCAAAAGCCTCCATACACCATGGATACCAGTTAACAGGCTGATGAACCGCCGACCTTAAATAAGAACTTTTTTCGCTGTTTAAATTATTCACAAAAGTATAATTTCCTTAATAACGCCTGCGACAAGAATTAAATGAAGTCATGCAGATTATGTAAATAAATATGCTTCATCATTCCATTATTTATCAATATTTTATCTGCTATATATCATATATTTTACCGTAAGCGTCTTCGGGCGATATGCCGCCGTGAACTACTTCTTTTACCGCTTTAATCATATTTGCGGGTTTTTCGGACTGAAATATATTTCTTCCCATATCGACGCCGGCAGCTCCATGTTTAACGGCGTTATATGCAAGTTTAAGCGCTTCAAGTTCGCCGGTCTTTTTCCCTCCGGCGACTACGACGGGAACGGGACATGTTTCTATTACCCTGTTAAAATCCTCGCAGTAATAAGTTTTTACTATACTTGCTCCGGTTTCTGCGGCTATCCTTACGGCAAGAGACAGATAACGGACATCCCTCGTCATTTCTCTGCCGACGGCGGTAACCGCAAGTACAGGTATGCCGTACTTATTGCCTTTATCGACTAATTTCGAAAGATTGATTATACCCTGCTTTTCATTTTTAGAACCTATAAAAATAGATAAGGCTACGGCGCAGACGTTCAATCTTACGGCATCTTCCATAGAAACTGTTATATCTTCGTCGGAAAGGTCGTCTTTAAGTATGCTGGTACCGCCGCTTACGCGCAAAACGACGGGAATATCTATTTCGGGATTAATCTGGGTTCTTAAAATACCGCGCGTCAGCATGAGAGAATCTGCATTTTCTAAAAGAGGAGAAATAGATTTTTTTATATTTTCAAGTCCACCTGTAGGCCCCATGAAATAGCCGTGATCTACGGCAAGCATAACGGTTTTTCCGTCTTTCGGCTTAATAATGCGGGAAAGTCTGTTTTGCATTCCATAATCCATAAATATTTTATCCCTCCTTTTTTATATTTTTTAATTGGTTGATTTTTATTAAATTAAACGCATATAGTTTTATCGTATTCAAAAATTTTATCTAAAACCGAGTCGTAACCGTTACTATCTATTTCCCAAAGATTAATTATTAAAACCTCGATACCCTCGGATTTTTGAGCGGCTACGACGCTGTTAAAAGATTTAGCTAAATCCCCGTCAATTTTTTCTTTTATTAAATATAAAATTTTCATATTAATAAAAAAACACGATATCGTATTTTAACATTTTTTTTCCTATATCTAAATCTGAAATAAAGCTGAAGCCTTCTTTTTTAAAATTTGAATACAATCCTATGCCGACCGCCTTAATCATTTCAAGATGATTCTTTATAACCGGCAGATCGTTTACATTAAAATCTTCGTTTAAAAGAAAAATATCTACTTTATCGCCGAGAAGGCTTAATCCGGCAGAAATCCTTAAACCTTCGGAATGTCTTTCCTTGGACTTAATTAAAACTGCTATATTTTTCATAAATATTAAACTTTCTTCGCGTAATTTTGCTCTTTAACTTTATAATTTATTTATAATTTAATCTGAAGTATAATATTTGCTATAAATTATATCCCGTTTCTTCGTGCTGGGTAATATCCAAGCCCATAGTTTCCGAGTCTTTATCTACCCTTAGACCCATAATTAAATCAAGTACTTTGAATATGATAAAACTTAACGCGAAAGAATAGGTAGCGACTATTATTATAGTAATTACCTGAACCAATAACTGTCTTGGATTTCCGTAAAACAATCCTCTTCCTACTTTATTTATTAAAGGGTCTGCAAATAATCCTGTAGCAAAAACTCCCCAAACGCTTCCTACTCCGTGAACGCTGAAAACGTCTAAAGCATCGTCGTAACCTAATTTAGGCTTAATAAAAATTACCATAGAAAAACATATAATGCCTGCGATAAGACCTATAATCATAGCAGCCCAAGGCGTTACATAGCCGGCCGCCGGCGTAATAGTCGCAAGACCGGCAATAGCCCCCGAAACAATGCCTAAACTTGTAGGCTTGCCGTTTCTTACCCATTCCGCTATCATCCAGCTTATCGCCGCAGACGCTGCAGCGGTATTTGTCGCCAAAATTGCCGAAGCGGCAATAGAATTTGCGGCGAGTGCGCTGCCGCCGTTAAAACCGAACCAGCCGAACCATAAAAGCCCGGCACCCAATATAGTATAACCGAGTTGATTCGGCTGTATTATGTTTTCTGTAAGGTATTTATTCCTTTTTCCAAGCGCTAACGCTCCGGCAAGCCCTGCAAAACCGGCGCTTATATGAACGACGGTTCCGCCGGCGAAGTCCAATGCTCCCATTTTTGCAAGAAATCCTCCTTTACCCCATACCCATTGCGCTATAGGCGCATAAACTACCGTCAGCCATATTACCGTAAAAACGACCCATGTCGAAAATTTAACCCTTTCCACTAAGGAGCCGCTTATTAACGCAACGGTTATTATAGCAAACATTAGTTGAAATACTACGAAAACATATGAAGGTAAGGTGTTCGCATACCTTGAATGCTGATTAATTTTCATATTAAACAGTCCTATGTATTTCAAGTTTCCTATAAAGCCGCCGTAAGCGTCGGGTCCAAAAGACAAAGAATATCCCCATAAAATCCATACAAAACTTACGGTAGCAATAGTAACGAAACTAAGAGAAATAGTGTTAAGCACGTTTTTCTTTCTTACCATCCCTCCGTAAAAAAAGCCTAGAGCAGGCGTCATCATTAACACAAGCGCGGCAGAAGTTAAAACCCATGCAATGTTTCCGGCGCTAAAAGAATCGGCATTTATTATCATATAATATTATTCCCCCTTTGGAATTGTTTTATATGCTTATCGTATTTATATTAAACTTTTTAATAATATCATTTTTTATTTTAATTTTAAATATTTTTGTTCCTTATCCAATAACAAACTCAAATAAAATTTTAAAAAATAAAAAGGCTATTAGCAATAATAATATTGCTAATAGCCTTTGATATAATATCTTACGCGCTAACGCGCGCTTGTCTTTATCTTCTGCATGCTGCGCTCATTCGCTCACGGGCATGCATAGAAAAATAAGGGTATATTATAATTTTTTGAATTCTTTTTTGGCAATCTCACCCGTAATAAATATATCCTCTGCATGTTCGTTTATATCGCTGGTTAAATTTTTAGATAAAAGCATCATAAATTTAAGACCCTGCATTATTTCAGGATTTTTTGCCATAGATAATAACGACAAAATACCTCCTTTTGCATATTTCTCTTCTTTGGCATTATTTATTGTTTTAATAGTTGAACGGTTGATAGATTTTATAGCTTCTTTAACATCCACCTGCGTCATGATGGCTTCAACCATTGCCTGCGCCGTATTTACGACCCTGTCGACTAATCCGTCCGTAAGCATTTTCCTTGCGGCAGCCGTCGCATTAGCCAATTCTATAAGATCATCCAATGTTCCGCTGTTAATAAGCGATTCGCCGGCATCTAACAACGGTTTAACATTATAATTTAACGTTAGATCGGTAAGTTCCGTTAATTTCTCGGCGGTGCCAGCCATGCGTTCTACCATAGAATCCGTCATTCCCTTGCTGAAACCGGCTACGAAATCGCCCATTTCTTTAAGCGACTGAAGCGTTCCGGATTTCTCTAGTTCCGCAATTTTATCTAACGAATTTTCAAGCGAATCGGATAAATGCTGGGCTTTTTTGATTAAACCTACCATATTTTCGTCGGTCAGAGAATCGGTAAGCTCAGCCAATTTTTCTGCGGTGCCGGCCATACGCTCTATCATTGCGTCGGTAGTGCCTTTGCTGAAACCGGCTACGAAATCGCCCATTTCTTTAAGCGACTGAAGCGTTCCGGATTTCTCTAGTTCCGCAATCGTTTCAATGCTCTTTTTAAGGCTTTCTGCTTTATTGCCGGCAGTTTTAATCATAGACAATTGTTCTTCCCCAGAAAAACTGTCCATAATAGAAAGACCTGTAGTAATATTATCGGCGACTCTCTGGACCATCATATCGGTAGCTCCGTCTTTCTGAGCTTGTAACATTGCGCTAAACTCGTCAAGAGTATCTAATCTATCGATAATATTCAATAAATGTTCTAAAGCTTGCGGCTTTTCCTTGAGTTTATTAGTCAGGGCGGCACCGACGTCTATTGTTTCATTTTCAGCCATAATTTGCCTCCATTTATAACATTAAATTAAAGAATTCCCATCGGGGTCAGCCAGTAAACTTTATTGTATGTTAATTTAAACCAGTGTATAAGTGCCGAAGGAGTAACGGGATTAGGCGGATTATTATAATCGAACATAATATAAGTGGCTTTAGATAGGCCGGTTTCTATAAAGCAGAAAACCTTTCCGTCATACCTGAACGGCGTCAAGCCATTTCTTAATTCGGATGCTATATTTTCGACTATAATGTCCGATTCAAAGTGGGCGGTCGAACCGGCTTTACTTATTGGAAGATTTGTAGTATCGCCGACTACGTAAATATTTGTCGAGCCTTCCATTTTAAGGGTAAATTTATCGGTAGGCACGAAACCGTTCTGTCCTAACCCGGAATCTTCTATGACCTGAGCTCCTTTATGCGGCGGAATAGTAATAAGAAGATCATATTTTAAAGTTACTCCTTCAAGGCTGGTAACCGTTTTTTTGTTAGGATCGACTTCTTTCATATTATATAATGTTTCTGTATTTATTCCGTGTTTCGGGAACGTTTTAGCGGCAAAATGCGCTACCGATTCAAGTCCGTGAAGTCTGCCGATAGGATATGTGTAAGTATAATCTACCTTATCCCTTAATCCTCTCTGCCTGAACCATTCGTCCATCATATAGGAAACTTCGAGCGGAGCGACAGGACATTTGTGAGGAAGACCTATAGTTAAAACAATTTTCCCGCCTTTAAACGTCATTAATTCATGGCGAAGTTTTCTGCAGGCTTCGACTTCGTAAAACCAATTTCCGCCTTCTTTTAAGCCCGGTATCATTTCCGGAGCCGGCCTGGAGCCTGTCGCAAGAACCAATATGTCGTATTTAATTATAACGCCGTTTTTAAGATGAACTTCGTTTTTATCTTTATCTATTTTAATTGCAGGGTGAAGATGCAGCGCTACCATCGGGTCAAGCAAATCAATTTCGTTTCTTACAAGCTCTTCATAGTGTTTCATACCGAATAGCATATATAAAAGACCAGGCTGATAAAAATGCTCCGCTTTATCGGAAATAACGTCAATTACTAGCTCGCCTTTTTTAAGTTCGGGGCGCATTTTCTTTGCAAGTAAATTTGCGATAATAGTTCCACCGACTCCTCCTCCGACTATAACTACTCTTTTTGACATAACTGCCTCCTTAAAAATTAAAATTTAAAAATTAATTTAATTAATTTAAATTTAACGCAAACAAAATATTTTTAATTTTTACATATCTTTAACTTTTTTAGAAAAAATGCGCCAATAACCATCACCGGGAATAACTCCAAGAAATTCCTGTTTTACTTTATTTAGCCATTCGGGAACGTCTTTTGCGCTTCCGGCATCTCCGGAAATCAGTTCTATTACCGAACCTACCGGCTGCTGCCTAACTTCTTTTATCAACTCCATAAGAGGACCGGGGCAATATGTTCCCCTTGCATCTACCGTAACCGTAGGTTTAATCTGTTTCAATTCTTCTTCTGTCATTACTAAATACCTCCTTAAATATTTTTAAATTATTTTATGAATCAAATTTAGAATCATTTAAATTGAATATTTAAAAACTTTTGTCGTTTATCTTTAAAAAGTTATCGTTTCGGCGCCTTCCATAATCCCTAAAAATGCCGCAAGACCTAAATGATCGTCTACTATGTCTAATAAATCTTCTTTTTCGATTTTAAGAATATCCATTACCATTGAGCAGACATAAATTTTAAGACCGCCCAACATTTTTGCCTGATCAAACAGTTCGTAAAACATGGATGCTTTTTTTTCTTTTATCTGTTCGTAAAGTTTTCCGCCGGTAAAATTTTTCTTTTCCACCGTTTCTTTTAAAAAATTGTAAACCGCATTCATAGTTACGAAAATAGAAACCTCGACCCCGGAAACCGCTGCAACAGACGCGATCATTGAAGCCACGTGTGATTTTTCATACTCTTCGGATGCGATAATAATCGCTAATTTGTCAGACATAATTCACTCTCCTTATTGTTATGTTTTAATATATTTTTATATTGAATAATTTTATATTGCATAACTTAGTATATTTATATATTTTTGGTATACTTTTATTAAAAATATTGCAATAAATGTGCCATTTTGAAAGTTAAGATTAAGATAATGAATTAATTAAATTTTTAAAATTATCCTTTTAAAAGTTTAAATTAATTTTATGCCAATTTGGCATAAATATTTATGCCAATTTGGCATAATTTTTGATAAAACTGGCGAAGTAGAATTAAAGGGCTAATATATCGTCTTTTATTATTTGTTTATTTATCGAATGTTTCTTCTAAATCTTCAATGGTCTCTTCTTTTACTTCCGCTTTTTTTTCTTTAAGTATTACAAATATAATGCCGCCTAATATTAAAATAGCCGAAATAAAAAAATTTAACGATATTTTTTCATTTAAAAATATTATGCCTAAAACTGCCGCTATCGCAGGCGTTAATAATTGAACGGACGATGATAAAACACGGGATAATTTTGTTACTACCTTATACCATAACATATAAAAAAGCGCTGAAAATATTGCTCCGGATAAGACGCCTAAAATTATCGGTTTTAAATAAATATAAGGCGCATTAATATATTGCCCATCAACAAATTCATTTTTAAAGAACGCAAATATTATTATTAAAGGAATAAAATAAATTAAAGAATAGATGAAATTTGATGCGGTTCTTAACAAATATTGTTTTTCAAATTTACCTTTTAATGTATAAATTCCCCAGCCTATTCCAGAAATAATCATCATAACGGCACCAAAATACCCAATAAAATTTTTGGGAACAGACAAGCCTTTATATACAAGCAGAACAAAGCCACCCATTGAAAGCAAGACGCCTAACCATTGAAACAAAAAAAGCTTTTCTTTGTGAATTAATATTGCATCCCCTATTATGGTGAATTGAACTGCGGAAAATACCAAAAGCGCTCCCACAGCAACACTTACTTCAATGTAGCCGATTGAAAAACAAAATGCGTATATAAATAATGCAAATGCGGATAAATAATTTGGTTTTGGAAGTTTAATTTTTTTATAAGAAATTATTAGAAAAAGTATTAACGCTCCGCTTCCAAGACGCAGCAAGCTATAACATAATGGACTTATTATATTATTCTGGAGAGCAACTCTTGCAAGTAAAGAGTTTACCGCAAATCCAAAAATTGTGAAAAAGGTCAGTAAAGCAATCCATATATATTTTAATTTATTTGATTTATTCATAAAAATTTTAGTTAGCTATAAGCATACTTTTAATATGCCTTAACTCACCGTCAGAAATTTTTTATCTGAATTGCCACTTTCACAGGAATGACTATGCGGGGATTGAGGTTTTAACCCAAATAAATTTTAATATAAATATAAATTTATAAAAAAATAATTTCATTATCATATTTTTTATAAATTTCAATTAATCTTAAATATTGAAATTTTAAATTCAATATTTAAGATACCGACTGGTCTGTATTTTAATATATAAAAAAAAGTTTGTCAAGTTCTTGAAATAACGGAGCTAAAATTTTCGGACGTCGAAAACTCAATACGAAAAAAAAGTTTTAACATTGAAACAAAGAAAAAAGAATAAGATATATAGGCATTTCAAGATATCAGGTAAGCTTATGGCTTAATATTAAGCCATCGCTTAAATAATAAGCTTAACGATAACGATTTTGTCTTCTAAAAACTGGCGGTCAGGTGATAACTTTTTGAGCGTGAACATAAATTTTAATTATTTAAGCGATTCGAGATATTTTGAAATGGTTATGACCTGCGATTTGGGCATATGTTCGTAATTTGGCATTATTGCCGGATAAGTTTTACCGCTAATCGTAACCATGGAGCCGCGTTTAAAATGCGCAGACGGATAAGCTATCTGGGCAGCAATCCACGAAAAACTTCTTTTTGAACCTATATGGGAAAGATCCGGCCCTATGGTACCGCCGTAGCCGTTAATTGTATGACACCTGATACATCCGTCGGCTCTAAATAATTTATATCCTTTTGGACCTGAACCGTAATACGCTCCGCTTCTGCCGCTAAATCCTCCGCCCATCATACCGTTTCCCATCATGCCTCCGCCGACAAATCCCCCGCCCGTCATCATGCCCGCAATCAGATAAATCACCGCAATAACTAATAATAGTATTAATAGTATTGAAACTATTGCCGGTTTCTTGTTGTAAAAATATTTTCTACTCATAAAGAACCTTAAGGCATCCGGTTATATCCGGTAAAGATAAAATAAAATTTTATAATATAAAATAAAAAAGCTTACTATTTTTCAATCCAGCAATCATATAATATTAATTGATAATATAAGTATATCATATGACCGCGGAGAAAAAAAGAAATATGCGACCAGCGAGAGCACTGACCGCAGGTAAAGCTTAACCGGTTTCTATAACATTCCCGATTTTGCTGAGGGCTTTTAAAGTGGTATCTTTGTTCGGACAAAGCGAACCTTCTTTAATGTATCAGCATTTAAGGATTTATTATTATATTCCTATCGGACGGGTTTTAAATTCCGGATTTTTTCCAGATTTTTTAATTTTACAAAAATCTAACTTATTTTTTTAATTAATTACCTTTATAATAAAAGTAAGAAATACTTACTTATTTTGGAGGTTTATTATTATGGAAACTACAAGCTTGTCCGTTAAAGGACAGGTGGTCATACTGAATAAAATCGGAAAGCCCTAAACTTAAAGCCGAATTCCAAACTGATTATACTTCAGGACGGGAGCAATATACTTTTAAAACCTATTGAAGAACCCAAGATAAAGGATTTAAAAATCTAATCGCTATAGTCCCATTTGAATTATTAAGGCTCTTTAAATACTCTTGAAAGGTTTCTGCGAATAATCGCTGATTTTTGTTTTTAATCGGCAAATTAAATCTGTTTCGGACTATATCTAATGAACAGCCTAAGCTATCTCTCGGACACCTTCTTTATCTTTGGTTTTACAGGAGTAGGAGTATTGATAATGCTTATTGTCAAGCCTAAACTAGCACCAGTAAGCCTGTCTGTCCGCGCTGGTATATTTTCATATTATTTTACCTAAAAACTGTATGCGTTTTTGTATCCAAAATTCGATAAATTTACGTAAATTTTATTTAAATCAAGAAAATATGTCAATTTAGTATATCGCTTAAATGCCATATTTACTGCGGTTTTTACTGGTAGGCACGGGCGGTCTCGAACCGCCGACCCCTACCGTGTCAAAGAAAAACATTAAAATTAACGAGATGGGCTTTCTACCTTCACTTATAGATTTATTAACGCTTTGACGGCTTTATATATATTGCGATATTTTCCATATATTCTATACATTCGGATATTTTGTGTGACAGTCGTGTGACAGTTTTTTTTAAAAATTTTATAAATTTTTTTAAAAAAGGCTTTAAAAAAAAAATAAAAAATAATTAAGCGGAGGTTAAGGGCTTATGTTTAATCATATTAATTTTATCTTCATATACGATATACTTATTTTAGCTATAGTTTTTATAGGTTCATTTTTTATAGGCAGGTTTATCGGCAACTTAGTTAAATTTGCTTTAAAAAATATAAAAAATAATTTATTTATAAATTTAAAAAAATAGATAAGACAGGATAAGACGGTTAGACAAGCCTTGAAAATCCTTTATATTTTTGTCTTACCGCAGTCTTGCCGTCTTATTTATGTCAAATAATTAAACTACATTTTTTATTTTATAAAACCTATTTTTCTTTTTGTTTTTTCCGGAGAGGTCATCAACTGCCTTATAGCATCTATTATAGCTTTTATATCTTTATCGTGTTTTTCATATTTCTTCTCAAGTTCGTTTAATTTTTGGGCAAGTTCTTTGTTGCCGGA
>JAJYHI010000147.1 GCA_021784835.1 bacterium | reverse complement strand
CATCTTTCGATTAAGCAGACGGAAAAAGCTGTTCGAAGTTGCAGAATGGATCCTTACTGTTCTCAAATTTTAACCGATAAACAGGTTAAATATGTCGCTTATTATCTTAATTCGTTAAAATAAATACCGGCAAAGAAACTCTAATGGGCGAAACAAGGGTAAATTTACATCATTTATTGGAAGATATACGGGATTCCTATCCGTTTCCGCAGGAAGAAGTTATCGTTACAGAACTTGTCGCTAATTCGCTCGATTCTCATGCAAGCGATATAAGGTTTACCATCGATTCCGAAAAATATATCCTGACCGTTATAGATAACGGGAAAGGAATGAATAAAAAAGAATTGGACGGATATCACAATATCGCATCGACGACAAAGACCAGAGGTATGGGTATCGGTTTTGCAGGCGTCGGCGCAAAATTATCCCTGCTTATAGCAAAAGAAGTCGTTACGGAAACGGCAAACGGAAATTTCCGCGGCGCAACAAGATGGAAGTTGGAAAACGATGAAAAGGCGCCATGGAAATATATAACGCCTGCTTCTGCAGATTCGAGATTAATCAATTCGTCGCACGGAACCGCCGTATCGATATTTTTCAAATCGAATAATTCCGAACTACTTAATCCGGATTTTATTAAGAAAACTATTCAAAAACATTTCTATACCATTCTGGACGCCGCTTTTCAAATAGCTTTAAGGTTTATTTATAAAAACGGTATTAATTTTTACGTAAACGAAGAAAAAATAAACTTATCCGAAATGATGCAGTTCGAAAAGAGCAATGCCTTTAAAATCCATTTCGGAAAAAAGGGGAAACCCGTCGGGGTCGGTTTCGTCAGGAAATATAAAGACCCGCTCGACGAAGAAAAAAGGGGGATAGCTATATCTACTTGCGGGAAAGTTATAAAACACGGATGGGACTGGCTGGGAATTTCCGCCAGAAACCCGGATTACATATCGGGAGTAGTGGAAATGCCGGGTCTTTCGTTAATTTTAACCACCAATAAAGCCGATTTTTTAAAAGATACGGCAAGCCTTCAGAAATATTACCGCTATCGCAAAGCCGTTCAGGAAGTTATCGAACCTATTTTAAAAGAATTCGGCGAAATAAACGAATCCCGCGAAAAACCTGCAAAAGAATTGCGTCCTTTGGAAAAAGAAATTCGCGGAATTCTCGATAATATGCTTAACGACTTTCCGGAATTAGATCCTTTGCTCGGCAGAAGAAAAAAATTCGAAGCCGCTATCGGCGTTTTAGACGATACCTCAGTTTCGGAATCCGGAACCGCCGTGGAGGAAAATCCCGAAAAAACTTCTATAAACCACGATGTTAATGATGGTAAAGCGGAAGAAAATGTAAAAAATAGAGAAAACGAAAACGGCGGTCTCCCGAACTTAGATATCGGCGAACTAAAGAACGGTCAGCCGCAGGAAGGAAAAAGAAAACCGCCCGGATTAATGATCGGGTTTTACGATAATAAAGATTCGAACGAATTAGGGAAAATAGAAGAAGGAACGGTCTGGATAAATAACGAGCATCCGGCTTTCAAAAGAATTGCAAAAAGCGGCGGAGAGAAATACCATATCGTCGTTTCAACCGCATTTGTCTTATCGGGTTATCTGCAGGAACAAAAATCTTTGCAAGCATTTATAAATCGCTTTTTATCGGACTGGGGAAAAGAAGCATGAAAGAAAAAACAAAAGAAAAATTTCCTTTAAAAATAATAAAAGATAAACTCACAGGTAGATACAAAGCTGCTACTTCGATTGATAAGCTTAACGATGAGACTAAAAATATTCGGCAGGAATTAAGTTTTATCGAAACCGATTATATGATTTTATTAGGCGATATAAGAGGATTGCTGTCGGAAGCCGCTATGCGCGCTAAAAAGAAAACCGACCCACGCTTATATTGGTTGATAGGCGAAAATATACTGCGTTTTATTGAAAGACTCGACGACATAGGTTTTTATATTGTAAAACAAAATAAAACATTTGCGGCGGATATCGGTATCTCACAGAGTTCCATAACCAAAATAATTTCTTTCAGAAAGAAAATTTCAAAAATTTCTACGTTAGACCCTAATATATCTTGGTCTAAATACAGGGATAATAAGGCTGTAAATAAAGAATAAATCGAAATTTCTTTTTCACTACCTTAACACTTTTATTATTGAATTATGATAAAATAATTATATGTATTCATATGAAACCGATTCATTTAAAAGAATTATAGACAAAATAAAAGCCGGAACGGGAAGCAATATAATGAGCGTCACGGCTTTCGGTTCACGGGTAAGGGGCGATTTTTCGGAAGATTCCGATATGGACGTTCTTGTAGTCGTAGGTAAAAAATCGCTTAAGGAAATTTCTTTTATAAATGATATTTTTTATGAGGAAGAAATTAAAACGGGCATCCCATTTTCCGTAACAATAGTTCCATTGCATTCATTTAATAACAACAAAAGATTTAAAACAGGTTTTTATCAAAACATTAAAAAAGATGGGGTTGTTTTATATGGAATTAACCCGTGACGAAAAAACGGCATTATCCGATTTAAGATTTCAAAAATCAAATGAAATGTTTGAAGATGCTTTATTCAATCTAAAATCCAAGAGGTTTAAGACTTCAGCAAACAGGAGCTACTATTCCGTATATCATGCCGCAAGGTCGCTGCTTATTTTAAAAGGTATTGATCCTGCGAAACACGACGGCGTCAAAACCATGTTTTCGCTTCATTTCGTAAAAGACAAAACGGTTAATCTTGAAACAGGAAAAATATATCAAGAATTAATGTCTTTAAGAAATGAAGCCGACTATGATGATTTTTCGGAAGTAACCGAGCCTGAAGCAAAAAGGGCGGTAGAAATTGCCCGCAAATTTATAAAAACTATTGATAAAATAAGGCAATTGTTAATAAAACAAATAAATAAATAAACGCTTCCTATATTTCAGATTCTATCGAATTTTTAATTTTATAGAAAAAAATTTTCGACTCTTCAAGCCATATTAACGTTTCTTTTATGGAGAGCGGACTGCCGCCTAAATGGTCGTCTGCCGATATAACGGCATTGCCGTTGTTATTTAAGCCGTTTAAATTATTGCGTTTAGACGTGATTTTTTCCTTTTTTATATCTTTCATGGGCTTTTTATATAACGTATATTTCAAAGATACCTTACATTATTTCTATATAATTCCGAAAAAAAATCGTCGTAAAACATATATTGATTATATCAAATTTTGAAAATAAAAATACCCGCTTTTTAGGGCGGGTATTAGGGAGGTGCAGAGAGAAAAGCTATTAAGTTAAGTGTCTAGAATGCAATCCTTGCCTGCAGGAAATAGGCGTTCGTTTGCCCCATCCACTGGCCGTAATCTAAATATTCCGTGTTGGTAACTGGTAAATCCCTATAGTCTTTCGCATAAAGGAATTGATAGTTTTGCCAATCGGCGGTTAAAGTAATATGGCTGTTGAGATGATATGCCACGCCGACTACGCCCCTCTGAAAATCGTACGGGTTGCCGGAAGAAATATTTGTACCGCCAATAGCTGTCCAAGTGGAACTTGATGGATCAGAGTAGTAG
>JAJYHI010000042.1 GCA_021784835.1 bacterium | reverse complement strand
CGCCGATTTTGCCGCAATGTCTAAAATAGACGACGTTAAATTACAGGAATATGCCATGCTTGAAGAAGCGGCGGTTTACACGCAAATCAAAAAACCGCAAAAAGCCGTTGCTATTTATAAAACTATGCTAACCAACGACGCGATGACTAAAGACAGGGGATACATAGAAAACTTAATTCAGCTGAATTCATAATATATAAAACATTAAAAATAAAATAAAAAAGGGAAATTTATGGGATTATTTAATAATCTCGCAGGCTCGGTAAGTGGTATGATGGCGTGGGCAGGAAGAAATACGGCTAATATAATGAATTTATAGAATTAGGGCAGATTCATCCGAAAGTCCACAAAACCGGAAAAGCCCTAATCGACGCTTTAAACTCAAAAGACACGGCTCGGGTGAATAGCTTAGCCGAAAAGTTGATAGACTACAAAAATCAGGTAATAAAAACTCTTGACGACTAAACGATAAAGTCAAAGCGAACAATATTTACAACAGGCATAAAAAATAGTGGATTCCGTAAATCCTATAAACGTAATATTTTTGTGGCATTTTCACCAGCCTTATTATAAAGATAATTTTACCGGCGAAATGCTGATGCCGTGGACGAGGCTCCATGCAACAAAAGATTATTATTACATGGGAGCGCTTTTAAAGAATTATCCTAAAATACACGCGACATTTAATTACTCGCCGTCTTTGCTCCGCCAGTTGGAAGATTATACCGTTAATTATAAAGTTCTGCTTAAAAGCGAAGAATTTTTAAGCAGAACCGCTCAAAAAATATCCGAACTTTCTCCCGAAGATAAACTGTTTATTATAGAAAAATTTTTTCCCGCCTGCTCTTCAAGCAACAATTTTATCGAAAAAAGCGGCAGGTTCAAACAGCTTTATTACAGGTTAAAAACGGCCGATGCGGAAGGGCTTGAAGAAAAATTAAATTTATTCGATGCACAGGATTATTTAGATATAATAGTTCTGTTTAATCTTTTGTGGTTTGACCCTATATCTATAAGTTCCGATGAATTTTTAACGGGGTTAAAAACGAAAGACAAGAAATTTACGGAGGAGGAGAAAGATAAATTAATAAAAGAAAAAATTCCCCAGTTTTTAAATAAAATATTTCCTTTAATAACGGAACTTGCGCAAAGCGGTCAGGTCGAACTTTCGGCAAGCCCTTATTATCATCCGATACTGCCTTTGCTGTGCGACACAGATATAGCCGATTTTCACGACGGTATAAAATTGCCGGCGCCTTTCAGGCATCCCGAAGATGCGGACTATCAGATTAAAAGCGCCGTAGATTATTTCGGCGATAAATTAGGCTGTAAACCCAAAGGAATGTGGCCGTCGGAGGGAAGCGTCAGCGAAAGGACGTTAAAGCTTTTTATCGACAACGGAATAAACTGGATAGCAACAGACGAAGAGATTCTTTCTAATTCTATCGGCGTAAATTTAACGGAGCCGGCCGACAGGAAACTGCTTTACAGGCCTTACGCCGTCAATAGAAACGGAAAATACTCGTACATATTTTTCAGGGATAAAGGACTTTCCGATCTAATAGGCTTTAAATATTCACATTATGAGCCTAAAGCTGCGGCTGAAGATTTAATAAACAACTTTAAAAATATAGCATTAAGTCTTCGAAATTACGATAAAAGCGGATTAGCCGTAGTTCCTATAATATTGGACGGCGAAAATGCCTGGGAATATTACAAAAATAACGGATACGACTTCTTTAATTTCCTTTACGAAGGCTTATCTAACAATACCGAAGCCATAAGCACCGTAACCGTTAGCGAATATATTAAAAAAGCAGAAAATATTTTGAAAATAACTGGCGACGGGCAGGACGGGGAGCCCGTCGAATATGAAGAGGGCAAAACCGGCGTTAAAATTAAGCCGTTTTTCGATATTAAATGGAACGTCGATCCTGTCTCCGAATTCGATTTTTCCAAAATTTACAATATTCCGACTATTTATCCGGGTTCATGGATAAATCACGACTTCAGGATATGGATAGGGGATAAAGAAGACAATAAAGCGTGGGACCTGCTTTCTAAAACAAGGGATTACCTTGTTAAAAAAAGTAAAACATCAGAAGCCGGCGGCGATTACAAAGCTGCATGGGAACAGATTTTTATAGCAGAGGGAAGCGATTATAACTGGTGGTACGGCGAAGACAGGACTTCCGGCATCGACGAACAATACGACAGCCTCTATAGAACCCACCTTATTAACGTCTATAAATTCTTAAAAGATAATCCGCCTGATGAATACTATATCCCGATTATAGAGAAAAAACGTGCCGTAAAACCCAATCTCGATGTAGTATCTTTTATATATCCGGAAATAGACGGCATAGCCGGCGATTATTTCGAATGGCTCGGAAGCGCCGTATATTTTCCGAGTATTCTATCCGGAAAAGCGATGGCGCATACCGACAGATTTATTAGGAAAATGCAATACGGATTTAATGCATCCACGTTTTTTATGAGATTCGATTTTTTCAAAAAGGACTTTTCCGAACTATCCGGAAAAGTCCTCATAATAAAGTTCATAAACACGTCTGAAAGCGAAGTAAAGGTTGAATTTAATAACGATAACAGTTTGAATTTACAGTTAAATTCATCAAATCAGGGCGGAATAAATAGTATAAAGGCCGCTTATAAAAAAATTTTAGAATTATCCGTCCAGACATTTGTATTAGGCGTAATGCCAAACCATTCGCTAGATTTTTACGCCGTCCTTACATATAAAGATAATCCTCTTGTAGAAATAGAGCGTTTTCCGGTAAACGGTTATTTCGAAACTATCGTTCCGGATTCCGATTTTGAAATAGTAAACTGGCTCGTTTAGTCCCAAAATTTCGATTTAGAAACGTTTCATTAATTGTTATTGCGAGCACAGCGAAGCAATCTATTGTTTGTCTGTTGTTTAATTACATAATGTCCCATAAGGAACATTATGTAAACTACAATATAAAAATCTATTTATTTATATTTATTCCCGTAAATAAAAACTCCTGTAGCAAGCAAAACATTCGTCGTTATGATTACCAGAAAAGCATATTCCGGAAATTTAGCGGTGCCTTGAATACCGCTGTTTAGAGGCATATATGCCATAATGGCGGTTGCCAGCGCCCTTCCAATCATAGAAAGCATAAAAAAACGTTCTTTTTTCGGCACCGCGGTATCTATCTGCCCATGTTTTCTTATATTTTCTAATTTAAAGGCTATCCATACGGCAATATAGCGCGATAAAACGATTAAGGCAATTATAATAAAGAATCTGTCGAAGAATTCCCAGTCTAAATTCGACAGCTCGACCACTACTCCTAAAAAAACAAAAAATAATGTTCTTATGATAAACGAAAACTCGTGATTAAACTGTTTTATAACCGAATTTTCGATGCTCATATTGAAAAAGTTAATTCTAAGTTTATTCAATAAATTTTCGTTGCCCATAACTATTCCAAAGACAAGTATGGCTATAGCTCCGTTCCCGTGGACGTAATGCATAATTAAAACAATAAGGAGCATAACCGCAAAGGTAATAGAATAGGCAAATTTTGTTTTTACGAGCGGCTTAAGCGCCATATACCATATAATTCCGAATGCGGCGGCTATAA
>JAJYHI010000004.1 GCA_021784835.1 bacterium | reverse complement strand
CGCATACTTAAGCGCAACGGAAGAGGAGAAGACGCCGTTATAATAGAGCCGGGCTCAGGTTATTATTTCAATCCTGTTCACTATCCTCATCTCGACGCTAAAATTATAGCCGAAAGATTATATTCCGTTCTCGAAAATATGAACTCCAACGACGGGAGGCAGGACAGTTTCTGGAAAGACAAATCTATAAACCTGCTTGCCAATTCCCTTAACATCGTCAGGCTGTGTATGGGTTACGTTACGTTAAGCGATATTTACGAAATAGTTTCGGACGAAAATAAATTGAAAAATATTATAGGCCATGCCCAAAATTTAATGAAAATAAAATCTAATGAAGAAACTTACGTAAACGAACTTAAATTGACGGCATCGTATTTCGCGGGCGCGGATTATGCGGGACTCGACGAGAGGACAAAGGCTATCATAAAGAGCGAATCTTTAAGGGTATGTTCGGATTTTATCAAGCCGGCGTTTAAAGAAACTTTCTGCTGTCCGGAACAAAAACTTAACTTCCCCGGTTTTCAGGAAGTAGTAAATTCCGGAAAAATAGTTATATTAAATATGCCCGAATCTAAATACGGTTTAACCGGAAAAATCATCGGCATTATGCTGAAACTCGATTATTTCAGGACGGTATTGAACAGGGTTTACAAGTCGGTTATAGACGATACGGTAAATATAAAAAGACCGGTCTTGTTTATATGCGACGAATATCAGAATTACGTGACGTCAGGCGATATCGAATCGGATGCCGAATTTTTCGCAAGGTGCAGGCAGTCTAAGGCGATTAATATAGTCCTTACTCAGAGCTACAGTTCGTTAAAGCTGAAACTCGGCTCCGAAGAAAAGCTTAATTCTTTAATCGGAAATATAAGGTCTTCTTTATGGCTTGCTTTAAGCGACGATTATTCGAGGGAAAAAGCCTCCAGAATATGCGATAAGGAATACAAGCTCAAAATTACCGAAAACATAACGGAGCAGGACGACAGGGCGGTTTTTAACCCTTATATCGGAAAACTGCTGTCGGACGACAATACTATATCGCAGGGAACTACGAAGACTTACGAAAAAATGCCGTCGTTCGACACCGACGATTTTGCTGGTTTAAAATTAAATCAGGCGGTTTACAGGATTTATTCGGGAGGAGAAGTTAAAGGACCGGGGCTCGTATATCTTCATCCTATATACGAGCCTAAAACGAAAAGCTATTTCGATGGACGGACAAATGAGCAATAATAATTACAGGGGCGGCGGCGCAGGGCAGGGTTACGAACTCGATATTTTAGAAATAGTTTTTCTTGTATCTTGCGGATTATTCGCGCTTTTTTATTTTACGAACGGGAATTTTAAATATTGCGTAAATTCATTTTATATATTTATATCGTATTCTTTTAGGGTTTATAGCGCAATTATAATTTTGTACGCCGTAAATCTGTTTTTATTGCTGACGGGGCTTCACGGTTTATACGTTAGAATTTTTGAAATAAGGGTCAGCGGCTCTAAACTTAGAATGTATAATAAGCTCGAAAAATATAACGATAATTACGGCGGCGGCAGAAAATAAAAGCGTAAAAAAGGAGGCGTTATTTAATGTCGATATTGAATTTAATATTTAAGTCAAAGTTAAAATATTATAATATAAGTTGTTTTATTTATTATATTTTATTATTTATAATTATATTTTATGCAGATTTTGCCGCTTTATCTTCTTACGGGATAAATTATTCTCCGTTAAAAAAATATACCGTTAAAAAAAGACTCTGGGTGCATAAATTAAAAATAAAATCCGGCATAATTTATAAATTGAATACCGCTCCGGGCTATGTTTCAGTTATAACCCTTCCGGTTATACCTTTAGACGTCGCGTTAGGCAATACCGGAGCCTTTTCCGAGCAGATAGTCGGAAGGCAGATATTCATAAAACCGGTAACATACGATTATAAAGAAACGAGCAATCTCGAAATATATACTAAATACGGTCTTATAAACGTGCTTTTAAGGATAAGAGGCCCGAAATCGGTTACGTATAATTTAAATATAGCTGATACTATCAAGGACGTTTTCGTTAAAAATTACGTCAAAAATAAAATAAACGGATTGAAAGCGGTTTTGTTGAAAAAATATGACGCAAAAAACATTTTCCTGGATAAAAAAGCCGAGGCTTTAAAGATAGAAAAGAAAGAAGTTATGGGTCTTATCCTTATGATTAACCGAAAAAAAGTTAATGCGTCGATTACTAAAGGCGGTATAACCTTGACCGTAATTTCCGTCAGCCGCATAAAAAATTTATATTATCTGCAATATCGGCTAACCAATAATACCGGCAGGAGCTTTTTTGTCAGAAACGTTTATCTTTATAAAGAATACGGCGGAAATTTTTTTAACGGATACGCTCCCGATAAGCTAAAAGAAATACCGCCGATAAACAGGACGCCTCATAACGCCGGCTATATGCCTTATAAAATAATAAAAAACGTGATAATTTTTAAACTGAAGGACGGCGGTTCGGCTTATCCCGGCGGTCTAAAAGTATCTTTTCATATTCTTAAAGAAAAAAAACTGATTAAATTAAAAATAGGCGGGATTCAGCCTTAATTTTTGATACATGAAACTGAATAAAATGAAAGTTAAAACTAAAAAAAATAATAAATTTAACTATATAATATTATATTGTTTATACTTTACATTAAATTTATCTTCCTTAGCCCTTTTTGCCGGATGCGCGCCGTATTCATCGTTAAAAGGCGGCAACGAATATAAAAACTGCGGGGGAAAAAACGCTTTACGAAAGAAATTGGAAAATAAAGTATTGGCGGCATCTTTAAAATTAAACGGCGTTTCGGACAAAAAGATAAAAATTTTAATATCTTCAAACGGAAAAAACGAGCCTGTTAAAAAAAGCGGGGACGGCTCTTATATCGACCCGCCTTTTATGAAAGGAGAATCGAATATAATTAAGGGTCCGGCTGAACGCCGTTTCCGCATCGCGTTAGATAAAACCGCCGAAAGCCGGAACGGAAAAATAATCCTGAAGGCGCTAAGCGTGAAATCGGATAAAATTTTTGAAATCATATCGTTTTCGCTTGCAAACCTTTATTCGTCGCCGCTCGAATGCAGACTGTTCCTTTTAGAAAAATCCGGCGAAAAGGCCGAATATAAGAATATTCGTTTTAAATCAAATATCGAAAACGGATACGAAGGTAAAAATTATTTTACTCTGCTGGGTTCAAGCAAAATAAAAGGGGAGATAATATTTTTAAACGGCGGAAACGGGCACCATAAAGACACGGCATCCCGCTTAACTCTCGGTATTTCGGCATCATATAAAAGCCGTTTCGGCGGCGGCATTAAGTTTTTAAAATTATCGACTAAATTATAAAAAATATATCGTTTGCATTATGAAAAGAGTTAAATATCTTAAAGCGGTCTTACCGGAAATTGCGGCGGCGGCAGTCTTCTTTCTGCTCGTCTTATCCCGGGTTTCCGTTTCGGCGGCCGGTATAAGCCAAAATTATTTAGGCGAAACCGTAATATACGCCTCAAAAAAATACGGTCTGCCGCTTCCTTTTCTTGCGGCGGTAATGAAGGCGGAAAGCGGTTTTAATATATACGCTTTAAGCCCTGAAGGCGCCGTAGGGCTTATGCAGGTTATGCCGGAAACC